>NZ_JBFBHK010000007.1:0-92104 GCF_040685235.1 Curtobacterium sp. NPDC089185
GCCCACGCCCGCGAAATGGGGGCCGATCCCGACAAGCCCGCCCCTTTCTTCTTCGCCAAGCCGGGCGACGCCCTGGTCTTGCCGACCCGCACCGCGCCTCCCGTCCGACGGTCGCGTCAGCGACTCACCAGGCGTAGTCCTCCGGCGAGGTCTGGTGCCCCGGGAAGATCTCGTCGAGGCGCGCCAGCGCCGCCTCGTCGAGACGGATGTCGAGGGCGCGGACCGCCGACTCCCACTGCTCCATGGTGCGCGGGCCGGTGATCGGCGCGGTGACGCCCGGCTGGTGCAGCAGCCACGCCAGGGCGAGCTCGCCCGGGGTGTGGCCGAGCTCCTTCGCGAAAGACTCGTAGGCGGTGAGCTGGTCGCGGTGGCCCTCGACGTACTCGGCGCTGCGGCCGGAGAGGCGGCGGGACCCGTTCTCGGTCTTCTCGATGACGCCACCGAGCAGGCCGCCCTGCAGCGGCGACCACGGGATGACGCCGAGGCCGTACTCGCGGGCGGCCGGCAGCACCTCGCGCTCGACGTCGCGCACGACGAGGTTGTAGATCGACTGCTCGCTGACCAGGCCGAGCGTGCCCCGACGGGCGGCGGCCTCCTGCGCCTGGGCGATGTGCCACCCGGCGAAGTTCGAGGAGCCGACGTAGAGGACCTTGCCCTGCTGCACGGCGACGTCGACCGCCTGCCAGATCTCGTCCCACGGGGTTGCCCGGTCGACGTGGTGGAACTGGTACAGGTCGACGTGGTCGGTCTGCAGCCGGCGGAGGCTGGCGTCGAGGGACTGCCGGATGTTCAGCGCGCTGAGCTTGCCACCGTTCGGCCAGTCGATCATCTCGCCGTAGACCTTCGTGGCGAGCACGGTCCTCTCGCGCCGGCCGCCGCCCTTCGCGAACCAGCGGCCGATGATCTCCTCGGTGGCGCCCTTGCCCACCGAGCCGCCGTAGCCGTTGGCGGTGTCGAAGAAGTTCACGCCGAGCTCGTGCGCCCGGTCCATGATCGCGTGCGAGTCGTCCTCGCTGGTCTCCGGTCCGAAGTTCATGGTGCCGAGCACCGCCCGTGACACCGACAACCCTGTCCGTCCGAGGTGTGTGTAGTCCATCACTCCGGTCTACGCGCGTCGCGGTGTGCGGACCAGGCCCTGCGGGTACCGGTCACGTGCGGGGCGTAGAACGGGAGGTCCCGACGGAAGGAGCCGCCATGCCGGCCAAGGACGAGATCCCGAGCACCCTGCAGCGGTCGCCGGAGCACGCGCAGGAGATCTTCGCGAAGACGCTCGACTCGGCGAACGAGACGTACGGCCCCGGCGAGCGAGCGCACCGGACGGCGTTCGCCGCGGTCAAGCACGAGTACGAGAAGGTCGGTGACCACTGGGAGGAGAAGGAGTCCTCCGGCCCGTCCGACGACGGCGCAGCGGGCACCCGCGGGTCCGGGGAGACCCAGGGCGGTGTCGACGCGAACGCGACCAAGGCACACCTCATGGAGGTCGCGAAGCGGCTCGACGTGCACGGGCGGTCGACGATGGACAAGGACGAGCTCGTGCAGGCCATCAAGCGCGCGAACGACCGGGCGACGGCGGCCGCGCGGAAGTGAGCCGGTGCATGCCCTGCCCGGCATGAGCGGTCCGGTCGGGGGAGTAGCGTGCCGCGGATGAACACCCCAGCACTCCGTGGTAGCCGGATCCTCGGGTTCGGCCACCACCAGCCCTCCCGTGTCCTGACGAACGACGAGCTGTCGACCATGGTCGACACGAACGACGAGTGGATCACCACCCGCACCGGCATCAAGACCCGCCGCATCGCGGGGCCGGACGACAGCGTGGTGTCCCTGGCGATCGAGGCCGGCCGCAACGCGATCGCCGACGCCGGTCTCCAGCCGTCGGACATCGGACTGGTCATCGTGGCCTCGACGACGCACCGGGAGCGGTCGCCGTACACCGCCGGCCGGGTCGCCGCAGCGCTCGGGATGACGAACGGCCCCGCGCCGATCGACATCAACACCGCGTGCAGCGGCTTCGAGTACGCGATGGCCCTCGCCGACCAGTCGATCCGGGTCGGTGCCACCGACACCGCGCTCGTGATCGGGTCGGAGACGCTGTCGAGCATCGCCGACTGGACGGACCGCTCGACCTGCGTGCTCGTCGGCGACGGGGCCGGTGCGGCCGTGCTCGGCGTCGCCGACACCGCGGAGATCGGGCCGGTCTCGTGGGGGAGCGTGCCGCACCTCAACGAGGCCGTGCTCGTCACGCGCGACCCGGAGTACTTCACCCAGCAGGGGCGCTCGATCTACCGCTGGGCCATCACCGAGGCCGAGGGGCACGCCCGTGCGGTCGTCGAGGCCGCGGGGCTCACGATGGACGACATCGAGGTCTTCGCCTTCCACCAGGCGAACCTGCGGATCATCGAGCCGCTGGCCGAGGCGCTCGGCGGAGCGGACAAGTACGTCGTGCGGGACGTCGTCGAGTCGGGGAACACGTCCGCGGCGAGCGTGCCGCTCGGCCTGTCGAAGGCGTGGCAGCGCGGGGAGCTGCCCGAGGACGCGCTGGCGCTGCTGTTCGGCTTCGGGGGCGGGTTCGCGCACGCCGGGCAGGTGGTGCGGACGCCGAAGCGGCGTGCGTGACGGCGTGATCCGCTGACGGACGGGAGGCGCGGTGCCGGCTGGCACCGCGCCTCCCGTCGGTCAGCGCGCGGCTCGATGGGTCGGGACGGGCTGCGTGCGGTCGAGCTGGGCTCGGCCGGGCTGTGCTCGGCTGGGCTCGGCCGGTCGTCAGTCGCGGTCGTCGCGGCGCGGCGTCTCCGCCCAGAGGTCCTCGTCGTCGCGGTCCTTCCGACGCCACGGCAGCGCACGGCGTTCGCGGTCGCCCGACTTGTCCGGCTTGTTCGCCTGGTCCGTCTTGTCCGACGCCTTCCGGTCCTTCGTCGGCTTCGCCTCGAGCACGACCGTGAAGTGGCGCGGCGGCAGGCCGAAGCCCTCGCGCGACGCCTGGATGACCCGCTTGCCGAGGGCGTGGTTGCCCAGCCCACCGACGGCGGCGCCGATCCCGAACGGCAGCGCACGACCGAGCACCGACGTGCCCTGGCGGGCGGCGAAGCGCTTGATGAACTGGTCGCGGACCTTGCCCCCGATGCCGCTGACCACCTGCTTCGGCAGCGTCGAGGTCACCATCTCGCCCCAGAACGCGTTCCGTGCCGGGCCACCGGCGGCCTGGCCGGCGAGCTGCTTCACGAGCTGCGTCCCCGGGGCGCCGAGGATCAGGGCCATCACGAGCGTGCGCGACCGCTCCGGGTCGTCGAGGGCGATGCCGTGCACCTCGGTGATGGACTGTGCGAACAGGGCGGTCGTCTCGAGGAACCCGACGGTCTCCGCACCGCTCAGGCCCAGGGCCGCGACCATGCCGACGCCGGGGATCACCGCGCTCGCACCGACGGCGGCACCACCCGTCGTGACGGCGGTCAGGTACTGCCGCTCGAGGATCTGGACGATCTCGGCCGGGCTCGCGTCCGGGTGCCGGCGGCGCAGGGCGTTCACGTGCGCGACGACCACGGGGCGCTGGACGGCGATGACGCGGTCGAGGATCTTCGTCCACCCGCCGGGACCGTCCGGCGTGGGGGTCCGGTCGTCGCGGGAGTCGGACTGGACCGGGGCGGGCGGCATCGGCACGATCGCCCCGTCGTTGTGCTGTCGGGCCATGCGGGTGACGGTACGCCCGGGCGGTGGGAACTCCTCCGGGATCCTCGGCCGGCGGCACCGCGGAGGCGGGTCTCACGAGCACGGCACCCCCGCCCGGAGGAGCTTGACGCGCAGCCGCTCCGGTTCCACGAGGTCCGTCCACACCACCCGGACGACCGTCCGTACCTCGGGGAACGAGCGCACGAAGTCCTCGCGCTGCTTCTCCTGCCAGTGCGCGGCGGCGACGTCGGCGGCGGCCGTGCCGTACTTCGCGCGACCGTCCACCTCGACGACGACGCCGTGGTCCGGGAACCAGAAGTCGACCACGGCGGTGCGCTCTCCGGGCCGCGAGAAGACGTGCTGCTGCTCTGGCTCCGGCGTCCCGAGCAGCCGGAAGCGCACGCGGCACATCGACTCCGCCGGCGAGTCCGAGCGCGGCGACCCCATCGCCACGGCGGACGCCGCCTTCGACCGACCCTTCGGCCCGAGCAGTCCGACCTCACGACCGAGGTCCTCGGTCGTGGCGCACCGCCACCGCAGGACGTGGTCGAGCACGGGCAGTGCGAGCAGCAGCGGGCGGCTCGAGGCGATGTCGACCGCCGTCCGCGCCGGGGACGTCGTCAGGAGTCCCCGGTGGTCCCGGTGGCCGGACGGCGGCCTGCTCGCGACGCCGTGCCGCACGAACCACGCACTCACGCGCGTCCCGTCGGCCGACAGGTCCGCCACGTGCACGCGGGACGGCCAGCTGCCCACGACGGGGAGGCCGAGCACGGCACAGGCGGACTCGTGGCTGAGTCGGTCCTGCGGGCGGAGCCGGGGGAGCGAGGCGCGGACGAGCAGCACGTGCCGTTGATCCGGTCGCAGCCCGGTGGTGCTCCCGCGGCGGACGAGGACCCCGGGGCGGATCCGTTCGTACTCGCCACGCGCCGTCGCTCGTTCGAGTGCGCGTCGCTCCGCGCTGGGCAGGTGCGCCGTCCGCACCAGGTCGATGTCGTCTGCCTCGGTCATGCTCCGAGCCTGGCGGCGGGGAGAGCGGCGCCGCAGGACGACGGCGCTGCCGGTGGGGAACGATGACCGAACGGCGTCCTGTGCAGGACGATGCGCTGCCGATGCCCGCGCATCATGCGACACGGCACACGTCGATCGACGCGCGGCATGTCGAACGATGCACGCGCATCCGATGCGGACGCAGGAAGCGACGTTGCACGTGTCGATCGACGTGCGCGATGTCGCAGAACGCGTGCGACGCAGCGCCGCGCGCCGAGCGCCGCGACGCCGCGACGCCGCGCGCTACCGCCGGGCGAGCTCCGCGCGCAGCGGCAGGTCCTGGTCCTCGAGGATGAACTGCGCGCCGACCGCCGTGCGGCCGTTCACCACGACGGGCGCGAGCAGGTTCACGGTCGTCCCGTCCGCGCCGGGGTTCGCCACGACGAGCAGCATCGCGTCGGCGGCGTCGGTCAGCCCGATCGTCGTCGCCTGCTCGTCCGTCAGCTCCGGCGCGTAGTCCGGCAGGTGCACGGCCGCGTCGAGCAGGTAGAGCCGGGCGTCGCCGCCGGTGAGCGCGAAGAGCCCCTCGGCACCCTCGACCGGGGCGAGCGCGAAGACGGGTTCCGGCGACAGCCCGAACGGTGGGACGGGGAAGGTCAGGTCGATGCTCATCGGAGGTAGTCCATCAGGGTCGGCTGCAGGACCTTCGCGGTGACGGCGAGGGCTGCCTGGTAGGTGGTCTGCTGCACCTGGAGGTCGAGGACGGCCCCGGCGAGGTCGAGGTCCTCGATCCCGGCGCGGCGGTTCTCGAGCGACACCGAGGCGGTCTTCAGCGTGTCCTGCGCGGCGAGGGCGGCGGCGTGCCGGACCCCGACGTCGGCCTGTGCGGCGCGGACCGAGTCGATCGCGGTGTCGAGGTCGTTCAGCCTGGGGTTCACGTTCACGCCGTCCTGGAGGTCCGCCACGATGCGGTCGATCGCCGCGAAGGCCGAGGTGTCCCCGGTGCCGAAGGCCGCGGCGCCGGAGGTGTCGACGCGGATGGTCCGGTCGTCGCCCACCCGGCGCGTGACCGCGGTGGTGGCGGCAGCCCACCCGGCGTCGTCGGTGTGCGCGGCAGCGGCCGTGGACGACCCGGCGAACACGGAGCGGGTGCCGTACTTCGTGTTGGCGGTCGCCTCGAGGTCGGCCTTGAGGGCACGGAACTGGGTCACGAGGGCGTCGCGGTCGGTGTCGCCCATCGTGCCGGAGTTCGCGGCCTGCACGGTGAGGTCGCGGACCTTCGTCAGCACGGAGTACGCGCTGCCGAGAGTGCTGTCGGTCGTGGCGAGCCAGCCGACGGCGTCGTCCGCGTTCCGCGTGTACTGCGCGGCGGCTGCCTGCTCCTTCCGCACCTGCATCGAGGCACCGGTGCCCACCGGGTCGTCGGACGGCTTCGCGATGGCCTGCAGCGTGGTGGCGCGCTGGGTCGCCTCGGCGACGCGTGCGGCGTTCGCCTGCAGACGCTCGCCGGCCGCCGCCATGGTCATCTGGGTGGTCACTCGGGTGATCACGGTCAGCCCCTCCCGACTATGCCGACGCGGTTGATGAGCGTGTCGAGCATCTCGTCGACCGCGGTGAGGACGCGCGCCGCCCCCTGGTAGGCGTGCTGGTAGCTGAGCAGGTTCACGTTCTCCTCGTCGAGGTCCACTCCGGCACCCGACTGCTGCTGCGTGCGGGCGCTGGTGAGCGCGAGTCCGGTCAGCGTCGTCTCCGATGCGGCCGTCCGGGAGGCGCTGCCCACCCCCGCCACGAACGTCGCCCAGGTGCTGTCCGCACCTCCGGCGACCGACCCGAGTCGCGAGAGCGCGTCGGCGAACGAGTCGTCGAGTTCCCCCGCCGCGTTCCGCGTCGCCAGGCCGCTGCCGTCCGTGGGGACGACCGACAGGCCGCGTGCGGCCGGGGTCCCCGTCGCGAGCGCGAAGAACGGCGCTCCGGTGACGCCACCGGGGGTGGTCCCCTGCGCGTGTGTCGCGTTGACGGTCGACGCCAGCTGCGTCGCGACCCGGTCGTAGGACGCGGACGCCTCGGCCAGTGCGCCGCCCGTGCCGCCGGAGGCCGGTGCGAGCAGGGTCAGCGCCCCGCCGATCGACCCGCCGTCGAGGCCGACCGTGCCGGCGCTGCCGGAGGTCCACCGCAGGGTGACGGGCTGCCCGTCGGCGAGGCGTGCGCCGCCCTCGAGGGCGACGGTGCGGACGGTGTCACCCTGCACGAGCGGGTTGCCGCCGAGCAGCACGTCGACCGTGCCGTCGGTGTTCGTGCGGACGGTGCCGCCGGCGAGGCCCGCGATCTGCTGCGTCAGCTGGTCGCGCTGGTCGAGGAGCTCGTTCGCGTTCCCGCCGCCGGCGAGCGTCGCCCGGATCCTCCCGTTGAGGTCCGCGACCTGCGCGGCGGTGTCGTTGAGCTGGCCGACCTGGGTGGCGGCGGTGGCACGGACGGTGGTCCACTGGTCGTCGACGGCCCGCGAACCGCCCGCGAGGGTGCTCGCGACGGTGGACGCCGCGGCGATCACGGCGGACGCGGCACCGGGGTCGTCCGGGTGCGCGGCCAGGTCGCCCCACGACGACCAGAAGCCGTCGAGCTTCGTCGCGAGGCCGTTCTTCCCGGGTTCCTGCAGGCCGCCCTCGAGCGTGGACAGCGCGGTCGCCCGGGTCTGCGCCCACGAGGACGATCCGGTCGCGGCGCGGACCCCGGCGTCGAGGGTCAGGGAGCCGAGGCGCGCGATGCCGTCGACGGACACGCCCTGCCCGGCGAGGGCCGCGGTGCCGCGGACGAAGCCGGTCTGCACGGCGGGCACGGACGACTGCGTCACGCGCTGGCGGGTGTAGCCGACGGTGCCGGCGTTCGCGATGTTCTGCCCGGTGACGTCGATGCCGGCGCGTGCGGCGGTCAGGCCGGAGTAGGCGGTCGCGAGGGATCCGAAGGTGCTCACCACGGTGCTACAGGGTCCCCTCGAACAGGCGGGCACCGTCGGCGCGGGAGCCCGAGCTCCCCGACGCGTCGTACGTCGCGGGGTCGGTCACGGTCCCGGCGAGGGTCTCCTCGGTGGACTGGGCGGCCGTGCGGAGGAAGCGGTCGTTCTCGTCGCGGAGCGCGCCGATCTGGCTGGTCAGCTCGACCATCGCCGTCAGGTGCGCGGCGAGGATCTCGCCCCAGGGGCCGTTCGGCGCGGCTGCGACCACGTCGCGCAGGGGAGCATCGGGGTCGACGCCCCACTCCTCGGCGACGGCGGCGCTCGACGCGGCCCGCTCGAGGCCGGTGCTGCGGAGGCGCTCGAGGACCTGCTCGACCTCACGGCTGGCGTGCGAGACCCAGCGGGAGCGGCCGGCGGCGAGCAGGAGCTGCTCCTCCTCGAGCTTGAACGTCAGCAGTTCGAGCAGTTCGCGCTCGCGCCAGAGGACGGCGGACAGGTCGTTCACGCTCATGGCTCCTCCCGGTACGGGTTCGGTGTCGGCGACGTTCGGGTCGTTCCGGTCCGCCTTCCGGTGGACACCGACGACTATCGGTCCGGCGGGGCGCGACGTAAGCGGCTTCCGGACAGCGCGCCGATCCGGACCCGGCCGAGCCGGGCCTCCCGTCCGGCCGTTCCGGACCCAGATCGGGGGACAATCTCGGCGGTTCCGGGGCGGTTGTCCGCCGAAGTGCGGACCGCTCTGGCCCGTCGTCCCCCCGCACTGGGGACGTTCCCAGCCTCCCCGGGGACTTTCCCAGCCGATACATTCGAACCGCACCGCGGGGGACACCCCGCACCGCGTCGCAGGGACGCGGGACGCACCGCCCGGAGGATCCGGGTGGTTCTTCGACGACCGCGCCGGCCTCCCGAGGGCCGGTGTCCGTCGTGCCCACGGACGGGTCAGTCAGCAGGTCGACCAGGGGAACACACATGGACCGCAACGCACGCAACGCGATGATCGTGGAGCACCTGCCGCTCGTCGGCTACATCGTCGCCGACGTACGGGCGCGTGCCACCCACCTCGACCGCGACGACCTGGCCGCCGTCGGATCCCTCGCGCTCGTCGCCGCCGCGGAGTCGTTCGACCCGGACCTCGGCGTGCCGTTCGGCGCCTACGCCCGCACTCGCATCAACGGCGCGATCGCCGACGACATGCGCTCCGCCGACTGGGCCTCCCGCGGCACCCGGAAGCGCATCCGCGAGACCCTCGCCACGCAGGAGGCGCTGTCCGCCCGGCTCGGTCGGTCGGTCGGGGTCCAGGAGATCGCCGATGCCATGGGCGTCGACCGCGACACCGCCGCCGCCGCGATGGCCGACGCCGCCCGCACCGTCAGCCCCATCGACGAGACCGTGCACGACACGGTGGCGACCGACCAGCCGCTCCCCGGTGAGGACCTGCTCGAGGCCGAGAAGCGCCGCTACCTGCGCGCCGCCGTCGCCGCGCTGCCGGAGCGCATGCGGTACGTCGTCGAGAACGTGTACTTCGGCGACCGCTCGGTGACCGAGGTGGCCGCGGAGCTGGGCATCACGCACTCCGCCGTGTCGCAGCAGCGCTCCGAGGCGATGCGGCTCCTGCGCGACGGCCTGGCCGAGCACTACGGCGACGGAACCGCGGTCGAGCCGGTCTCCCGCACCACCGCCGCCCGCCGCAGCGCCTACCTCGCCCGGGTCGCCGCGAACGCCGCCGCCGGTGTCGCGCGGGCCGTGCACGACGCCTCCGCACCGACGGCCGTCGCGGCGGGCTAGCCCTTCGGCGAGGGAAATCTCGCCGATCCCCTAACGACCTCGGCCCGACGGCCGAGAGTCCCGGATGTCAGCCCACGGACGGGCAGACGTCACCACCACCCAAGGATTCACGGAGGAAACCACCATGGGTATGTCCATCAACACCAACCTCTCGGCACTCAACACGTACCGGAACCTCAACGCGACGCAGAACGACCTGTCGAAGTCCCTCGAGAAGCTCTCGACCGGTCTCCGCATCAACCGCGCCGCCGACGACGCTTCGGGCCTGACGATCTCCGAGGGGCTCAAGTCGCAGGTCGGGGGCCTCACGGTCGCCGCCCGCAACGCACAGGACGGCATCTCCGTCGTGCAGACCGCTGAAGGTGGCCTCACCGAGACCCACTCGATCCTCCAGCGCATGCGCGACCTGGCCGTCCAGGCCGGTAACGACTCGAACAACGAGACGTCGCGTGACGCCATCAAGACCGAGGTCGGGCAGCTCCAGCAGGAGCTCGGCCGCATCGCGGACTCGACGAACTTCAACGGCATCAAGCTGCTCGACGGCAAGGCGGCGACGTCCACGGCTGGCGCCGCGACCGCTGACGGCAAGCTGACCTTCCAGGTCGGTGCCAACGGTGACGACTCCAGCAAGATCGTCGTCGACCTCAGCGGTGCGAACGTCAGCAAGATCGCGTCGAACCTGACGGTGGACGCTGCTGCCGACGGCACGGCCGCGAAGCTCGACTTCTCGACCAACGCCGGCGCGCAGGACGCCATCACGAAGATCGACGCCGAGATCAAGAACGTGTCCGCTGCTCGTTCGAACATCGGTGCGGTCCAGAACCGCTTCGACCACGCCATCAACGTGACGAACGTGGCCAAGGAGAACCTGACCGCGGCGAGCTCGCGCATCACCGACGTCGACATGGCGCAGGAGATGGTCAAGTACACCCGCGACAACATCCTGAGCCAGGCCGGCACCTCGATGCTCGCGCAGGCGAACCAGAGCACCCAGGGCGTGCTCTCGCTCCTCCGCTAGCACCACCGACGCCGCCGTCCGGAGGACTCCGAGTCCCCCGGACGGCGGCGTCACCGCACCCACCGCGACCACCACCCGACTCCAGGGAGCCCTCGATGTCGTCCGTGTCGGGCAACAGCCTCGCGATCGACGGTCTCGTCAGTGGCCTGAAGACCACCGACCTCATCAACTCGCTGATGACCGTCGAGCAGGTCCCGCAGACCCTGCTCAAGAACAAGCTCACCGACACCAACTCGTTCGTGTCGTCGCTGCAGACGATCAACTCGCTGGTGCAGACCCTCGCGACGAAGGCCGGCGACGCCGCCAAGGCCTCGTCCCTCGACGTCTTCGGCGCCACGAGTTCCTCGACCGGGGTCACCGCGACGACCGGTACGACGGCCAGTGCGGGATCGGTCGCCTTCCAGGTCGGCTCGACGGCCGCGGCCCACGTGGGTGTCACCGCGGCGATGTCGACCTGGTCGTCCGCGGCGGAACCGCTCACGATCGTCGGCGCCGACGGGAAGAAGACCACGGTCACCCCGGCCTCCGGTTCCCTCGACGACACCGTCGCCGCGATCAACAAGGCGGGCGTCGGGGTCAGCGCCACCAGGGTGTCGTCCGGCACCGACGCCGACGGCACCAAGCTCTACCGCCTGCAGCTCACCGCGACGACGACCGGTGCCGCCGGAGCCTTCTCGGTGTACCGCGGTACCGCCGACGAGGTCACGGCGGGTACCGCGACGAACGTGTTCACCCAGCAGGGCGCTGCGGTCGTCACCCAGGGCAGGGACGCCAGTGTCACGCTGTGGGCCGGGACCGCGGCCGCGCAGACGGTGACCAGCGCGACCAACACCTTCCGCGACCTGCTGCCCGGCGTCGACGTCACGGTCACCCAGCCGACCACGGACCCGGTCACGGTCACCGTCGCCCGGGACACGACCAAGGCGCAGGCGGTCGCGTCCGGACTCGTCGATGCCCTCAACGCCATCACGTCGTACTACGGCACGAACACCGCCGTGACGAGCACGACGAGCCCGACCACCGGGACGACCGCGACCAAGGCCGGCGTCCTGACCGGGGACGCCACCACCCGTGACGCCGTCCAGCGGCTGACCACGACGATGTCGACACCGGTGAACGGGAAGTCGCCGTCGTCCATCGGCGTCGTCATCCAGAAGGACGGCAGCTTCACCTTCGACCCGGACGTCTTCCAGAAGGCCCTCGCGACCGACCCGCAGGGCACCCAGGCCATGCTGTCCGGCATCGCGACGAACGTCGGCGCGGCAGCGACCGCGGCGTCCGACAAGTACACCGGGTCGATCACGACCTCCATCGCCGGTCAGCAGTCGGTCGCGAAGGACCTGTCCACGCAGATCGACAACTGGACGGACCGGCTCACCGCTCGACGCGCGACCCTGCAGGCCCAGTACTCCGCGCTCGAGACCAGCCTCAGCAAGCTCCAGTCCCAGTCGGCGTGGCTCTCGAGCCAGCTGGCGTCGACCTCGACCTCGAAGTGACGGGAACGACCATGAACGCGTTCGACCTGCAGTCCGCCGCCTTCCGGCAGGCCGCCCAGCCCCGCACCGTGACCGACCAGCGTCGCGCGCAGTACACGAACGAGGCCGTGCTCTCGGCGACGCCGGCGCAGCTCGTGACCATGCTGTACGACCGCCTGCTCCTCGACCTGCACCGTGCCGAGGCCGCGCAGACGACGTCCGACTGGGAGACCGCGCGCGAGCAGCTGCTGCACGCGCAGGCCATCGTCGGCGAGCTGTCCTCGACGCTCCGCATCGACGTGTGGGACGGCGGCGAGGGACTGCTGGCGATCTACAACTACGCGTCCACGTCGCTCATCACGGCGAACGTGCACCGCGACGTGCAGGCGACGCGGGACTGCATCCGGATCCTCGAACCGCTCCGGCAGTCGTGGCACGAGGCCGCCGCGGCACTGCCGGCGACGCAGACCGTGTCGACCGGCACCGGGGGAGCGCTCGGTGTCGCCTGAGACGCCCGCGCCCGCGCCCGCGCCCGGGTCGGCACCAGCGCACGAGCAGGAGGCCGCGGCCCACGACGCCTGGGTGACCACGCTGGACGCGCTCGAACGCGACCTGTCCGCCGACGCGACCACGACGTGGACCGAGCCGACCGGGCTGGGACCGGTGCCGCGCGACCTGGTGGGGCGTGCCTCCCGGCTGCTCGCCGCGCAGCGTGACCGCGCCGCCGACCTCGAGACGGAGCGACGGCGGACGCTGGAGCACCTCGGCGCGCTCCGCCGGGTCGCGGCGACCGACGAGCCGCGCGGGTCCGTGTACCTGGACGCCTCCGCCTGACCGGACCGCGGCGGTGCGCGTGTCGATCGACACGTGCTGTGTCGCAGGACGCGCGCCGACCACGCGCGAGCGCACCCGGACCGTACCCGGCCCCCCGTTCGGGGCGAGCGCTTACGCCGCCGACGGCCGCCGTCGATAGCGCACCTCGAGCACGGATCGCTCACCACTCCCGGCCACGGATCGGCCATCTCCAACCCGGCGACGTCGGACGACGTCGCGCACCGAGGGGACCGGTCCCACGTGTTCGATTCCGTGACGAGCGTCGCGCTGCAGAGTGCGCTCGACGGCCTGTCGCTGCGACAGCGCACCATCGCGAACAACATCGCGAACATCAACACGCCGAACTACCGCGCCGAGAAGGTCCGCTTCGAGGACGCCCTCGCGGACTCGATCGTGCACGGCGACGGACACGCGACGGCGACGACGGCGCGGAGCCTCGAGCCGACGAACACGAACGGCAACAACGTCAACCTGGACCAGGAGACGCTGTCGAACATCGACACCGTGCTCCGGTACCAGTTCGCGACGCAGGCGGTCGGTGGCGAGGCCACGAGCCTGCGCACGGCGATGCGGACCAACTCGTGACGACCTTCGACGCGATCGGCATCGCGAGCACCGGCCTCACCGTGCACCGGAAGTGGCTCGACGCGATCTCGGACAACATCGCGAACGTCAACACCGTCCGGTCGATGGACGACTCCGCCTTCCAGGCCCGCTACGTCGAGGTCCAGGAGGGCGCCGGCACCTCGGGCGCCTACGTCAAGGGGGCCGCGTTCGGCAGCGCCGCCGGTCGCGTGACGTACGACCCGGACAACCCGCTCGCGAACGCCGAGGGCTACGTCCGGATGCCGGACATCGACCTCGGCACGCAGATGGCGGACCTCATCATGGCCCAGCGCGGCTACCAGGCGAACGCCGCCGTGGTCGACCGTGCGAAGACCGCCTACGAGGCGGCACTGCAGATCGGGAAGAACTGATGCCCATCGACGCACTGAACGGTGTGACCACGAACGCGATGACCCGCGCCTTCGGCGGGACCGACGTCACCGGCACCGCGCCCTCGACCGGCACCACCGGCACCGGCGCGGCGACCGGGGACGGGTTCGCGAGCAGCCTGACCAACGCGGTCGACGGCCTGCAGGAGCTGCAGAGCACCTCGAAGACCCTCGCGCTCAAGGCCGTCACGGGCAACCTCGACGACATCCACGACGCCACCATCGCGTCCACGCGCGCCCAGGTCACCCTCGAGCTCGTCGCCGCCGTCCGCAACAAGGGCGTCGACGCGTTCAACGAGATCATGCGGATGCAGGCCTGATGCCCGCCGCGATGCAGAACGCGTGGGCCCGCCTGACGGGCTACGTCAAGGGCTTCTCCGCCGCACAGCGCACGATCGCCGTCATCGGCATCGCCGCGCTGGTGCTCGGCGGCGTCGCGCTCGCGAGCTTCCTCGGCAAGGCGTCCTACGCGCCGCTCTTCACGGGGCTCGCCGCGGCGGACGCCAGTTCGATCACCGACCAGCTGCAGACCGACGGGGTGCCGTTCCAGCTGACGGACGGCGGCGCGACCATCCTCGTGCCGCAGGACAAGGTCTACTCGGAGCGGCTCAAGGCCGCGTCGAACAACCTGCCGTCGTCGAACGAGGGCGGCTACTCGCTGCTCGACAAGATGGGCGTCACGAGCTCCGAGTTCCAGCAGGACGTCACGTACAAGCGGGCGATCGAGGGCGAGCTGGCGAAGACCATCTCGGCGATGGACGGCGTCAAGACCGCCACCGTGCAGCTCGCGATCCCGGAGAAGACCGTGTTCGTGTCCGAGGAAAAGGACCCGACCGCGTCGGTCTTCGTCGCGACCGAGAACGGCACCCAGCTGACGACGGACCAGGTGCAGTCGATCGTGCACCTGACCAGCGCGGCGGTCGAGGGCATGCAGCCCACCGACGTGTCGGTCGTCGACCAGAAGGGGCAGACCCTCTCGGCCGTCGGCACCGGCGCGACCGGCAGCGGCGCCGACCAGGCCGCCGACTACGACACCACGACGCGGCAGAAGATCCAGGACCTGCTCGACACGACGCTCGGCCCGGGCAACGCGAGCGTGGTCGTCTCGGCGACCATGAACCAGGAGTCCGGCACCCGGACTTCGGAGAGCTTCGCGCAGCCCACGAGCGGCCCCGTCGCCCTCAACGAGTCGAGCACGAAGGAGCAGTACGGCTCCGGGTCCGGCGCGGGTGCGGGTGCGACCGGGGTCCTCGGCCCGGACAACATCGCCGTGCCGAACGGCACCGCGAACGGCACGAACGGCACCACGGCCTCCGGCGACGGCGGCTACGAGAACGAGTCGGCGACGAAGAACAACGCCGTCGACAAGACGACCGAGACGACGCAGATCCCGGCCGGCGGCGTGCAGCGCCAGACCATCTCGGTCGCGCTGAACTCCCGTGCCCAGTCGGTGCAGAACGCGAACCTGCAGAGCATCAACGACCTCGTGTCGGCGGCGGCCGGAGCGGACAACACCCGCGGCGACCAGGTCCGCGTCGCGATGATGGACTTCGACGACACCGCCGCCAAGGACGCCGCGAAGGCACTGCAGCAGCAGCAGCAGGACGAGCAGCAGCAGGCCATGTGGTCGACCATCCGCACGGCCGGCATCATCGCCGCGGTCCTCGCCGCTGCGGTCGTGCTGGCGATCGTCCTGGCCCGTCGCGGTCGCCGCCAGTCCCGCGAGGCGGTGGACGTCGGCGAGCTCGACGCCTTCGCCGGTGAGACGTTCGAGCTGCCGCTCGGCGTCGAGGACGACCTGGCACTCGGCGACGTCGACGCGCCGACGGTCGCCCTGCCGACCCTGCCGCACGACGACGCCCCGACCGAGGTGCTCACGACCGACGAGATCAGCGCCGAGCGTCGCCGCCAGGAGATCTCCGCCCTCGCCGAGCGCGACCCGAAGCGCACGGCCGACCTCC
Source organism: Curtobacterium sp. NPDC089185 (assembly GCF_040685235.1). NCBI lineage: Bacteria > Bacillati > Actinomycetota > Actinomycetes > Micrococcales > Microbacteriaceae > Curtobacterium > Curtobacterium sp. NPDC089185. The sequence continues at coordinate 15,669 of NZ_JBFBHK010000007.1, forward strand.
TCCGCGGCCTGCTCGACGACCGGACCTCGGTGTGAGCGCCCTCGTCCCGGTCCCCGCGGGCGGCGGGACCGCCGACCGCGCCCTGACCGGCTCGCAGAAGGTCGCGCTCATCCTCATGCAGATGGAGACCGAGCGCGCCGCCGAGGTGATGAAGCAGTTCACCGAGCTCGAGGCCGAGGAGATCTCCGCCGAGATCGTCCGCATGCGTCGGGTCGACGACACGGTCGTGGACCGGACGATGTCCGAGTTCCACCGCATCACCCAGCGCGGTCGCGTGCAGAAGCGCGGCGGCAAGGACGCCGCGCTCGGCCTGCTCGAGGCGTCGTTCGGGTCCGAGCGCGCCGCGGGCGTGATGGACCGGCTCGCGTCGAACCTCGCGGGCCAGTCGTTCGAGTTCCTCGACGACGCCGAACCCGGCCAGGTCGTCAGCCTGCTCGAGGGGGAGCTGCCGCAGACCATCGCCCTCGTGCTCGCGCACCTGAAGCCCGGGCAGGCCAGCGCCGTGCTCGCCGGCGTCGACGACCGCACCCGGACGGACGTCGCGCAGGCGTTCGCGACGATGGGCACCGCCACCCCGGAGGCCGTCGGCATCGTCGCCGGGGTGCTGCGGCAGCGCGCCGGCGCGGTCGTGTCGCCGCGCGAGAGCATCGAGGTCGTCGGCGGCATCGCGCCGCTGGTCGAGATCATCAACCGCTCCGACGTCGCGACCGAGAAGGCCGTGCTCGAGGGACTCGAGGCGCGCGACCCCGAGCTCGCCGAGGACATCCGGTCGCGGATGCTCACCTTCGAGGACATCGTCAAGCTCGAGTCGCGCGACATCCAGCAGGTGCTGCGCGGCATCGACTCGAAGCTGCTCGCGACCGCGATGAAGGGTGCACCCGCGCCGGTCGTCGAGACCATCCGCGCGAACGTCTCCGAGCGCAACCGCTCGGTGCTCGACGACGAGCTGCAGAACATGGGGCCGGTCCGCGTGTCGCAGGTCGAGGAGGCGCGCGCCGAGGTCGTCCGCTCCGTCCGCGAGCTCGAGGCCCAGGGCACGATCACCGTCCACCGCGCCGAGGAGGACGAGCTCGTTGACTGACACCGTCGTCCAGCGCGTCGCGTTCCCGGTCCTCGGGAGCGCGACCACGCGCGACCTCGCCGCCGCTGCGGACGTCCGGGGGCACGCCGCCGGCTACGCGGCCGGGCTCCGCGCCGCGCAGGCCGAGACGGACGCGCTCCGCGCCCGGCTCGAGGCCGAGCACGCCGCGCGCCTCGCCGCGCTGCACGCCGAGGCGGTCCGTCGCGTGCAGGTCCTCGACGCCGCCACCGCCGCGCTGCTGTCGCAGGTCGTGCCGGTCCTGCGGGACGCGGAGGAGTCGCTCGTGCAGGCGTCCCTCGACCTCGCCGAGGCCGTCGTCGGGTACTCGGTCCGCACCGCCAGGTCGGCGGCCGACGGTGTCGACGACGGCCGGGAGGCGCTGCCCGCCCCCGGTGCGGAGGCCACCGTCCGGCGCGCACTCGCCGCGGTCGACGCGACGGTCGCCCTGGCCGTCCGGGTCAGCCCCGCCGACGCGGCGCGGGTGGCCGACGCCGGGTTCACGGTGCCGGTGGTCGGCGACCCGTCGCTCCGCGACGGCGACGCCGTCGTGGACCTGCCGGACGGGATGCTCGACGCGCGGCTCGGCGCCGCGCTCGACCGCGCCCGCGACGCCCTCGGGGTGCCCCGGTGACCGCGACGCTCCTCCGCCCGCGCGGCCTCGACGAGGCCGTCGCGCAGGCCGGCCCGCAGCGCGTCGGCGTCGTCACCAGTGCGGTTGGCCTCGGGCTCACCGTCGCGGGCCTCGACGCCCGCATCGGCGACGTCGTCACGGTCGGTGCCGACGACGGCCCGCAGACCGCCGTCGAGGTCGTCGCCACCGACGCCACCGGTGTCCGGTGCATGCCGCTCGGCCGCCTCGTCGCCGTCACCGCCGGGACCCCGGTGCGTCCGACCGGTCGTCCGGTGCTCGTGCCGACCGGTGCCGGGCTGTTCGGGCGCGTGCTCGACGGCCTCGGCCGGCCGATCGACGACCGCGGGCCGCTCGACACCGACGGCTGGGTGCCGCTCGACCACCCGACCCCGAACGCCATGGCGCGGACCCGGATCGACGCGCCGATGCAGCTCGGCGTCCGGGTCCTCGACACCCTGACCACCGTCGGACGCGGGCAGCGCATGGGCCTGTTCGCCGGGTCCGGCGTCGGCAAGTCGTCGCTGCTGTCGATGATCGCCCGCGGCAGCGACGCCGCGGTCAACGTCATCGCCCTCGTCGGGGAGCGCGGGCGCGAGGTCCGCGAGTTCCTCGAGGACGACCTCGGCGCCGAGGGGCTCGCCCGTTCGATCGTCGTCGTGTCGACCTCGGACGAGCCGGCCCTCATGCGCCTGCGCGCCGCGTTCGTCGCCACCCGCATCGCCGAGTCCTTCCGCGACGCCGGGCAGGACGTCGTGCTCATGATGGACTCGCTCACCCGCGTCGCGATGGCACAGCGCGAGATCGGCCTGTCCGTGGGGGAGCCGCCGGCCACCCGGGGGTACCCGCCGTCGACGTTCTCGGTGCTCGCCGGACTGCTCGAGCGCGCCGGGACCGACCGCGTCGGGAGCATCACCGGGCTGTACACCGTGCTCGTCGACGGGGACGACCACAACGAGCCGATCGCCGACAGCGCCCGCAGCATCCTCGACGGGCACGTCGTGCTCGACCGGAAGCTCGCCGTCACCGGGCACTTCCCGTCGGTCGACGCCCTCGGGTCGATCTCCCGCGTCGCCTCGAAGGTCACCGAGCCGTGGCAGCGCGCCGCGGCGACGGCGCTCCGGAAGGTGATGGCGGCCCGGCGGAACGCCCAGGACCTGCTCGACGTCGGGGCGTACCAGCGCGGATCGAACCCCCTCGTCGACGCCGCCGTGGACCACCAGGACACCATCGACGCGTTCCTGCGCCAGGGGATGGACGAGCAGGCGGACGCCGACACGTCGTGGCGCGCGCTCGACGCCCTCGTGGCACGGCTGGGGGTGGCCGCCTGATGGCCCGACGCTTCCCCCTCGCCGGGCTCCTCCGCCTCCGGCACGCCGAGCAGGACCGCGCGGCGGCCGCCCTCGCCGCCGCCAACGACCGGGTCCGGGACGCCGCCGACGCTCGGATCGCGGCCCGCCGGAACCTCGCCGACCGCGAGGAGACCAGCGCGGTGACCGACGCGGCGACGCTCAGTGCCCTCGCCGCCGCGCGCGCCTCGACCCGGGGCATGCTCGAGGAGCTCGACGCCGTCGCGCGGTCGCGACGCACCGAGGCCGACGAGGCCCAGACCACGTACAACACCGCGCGGCGTGCCGCCCTGGGGCTCGAGAAGCTCGAGGCGCACCACGACCGGGAGCAGGCCGCCGAGGACCTGCGGACCGAACAGAACGCCCTCGACGAGATCGCGGCACGACGCCGCACGGAAGGTGGTGCCCGATGAGCGTGGACGCCGTGCTCTCCCGGATCGCCGAGATCCGCACGCAGATCGACGCCCTGCACGCACCGACGACCGACCGGACGAACGGCTCGACGACCGGCTCGACGACCGGCTCGACCGCCTCGACCGAGGCGTCGACCGGCGCGTTCGCCGACGCCCTCGCCACCGCGTCCGCTCCCGGGGGCGCGTCCGCCGCGGCGACCGCTGCGGGGACGGCACCGGCGACCGCCGCCCCCGCGACCTCGGTCGACGCCGGGCGCGGCACCCTCGCGACCGGCAGCGGCGCCACCGGGTCCGACGTGGTCGCCGCCGCGAAGAAGTACCTCGGGGTGCCCTACGTGTTCGGTGGGGAGAGCCGCTCCGGGATGGACTGCTCGGGCCTCGTGCAGACGGTGTTCAAGGACCTCGGGGTCACCATGCCCCGCGTCGTGCCGGACCAGGCGGACATGGGCGTGCCGGTCGGATCGCTCGCGGAGGCGAAGCCCGGCGACCTCATCATCCCGAAGGGCGAGCAGCACATCGTCATCTACGTCGGCGACGGCAAGGTCCTGCACGCACCGCGTCCGGGCAAGGACGTCCGCATCGTCGACAACTGGTACAAGGACTCGGACATCGCGACCATCCGTCGCATCGTGCCGAGCGAGGCGGCCGCACCCGCGGCGGTCCCGGCGGCATCGTCGGCGACCGCGCTGCAGTCCGCGACGGACCTGCAGACGGCGGCCCTGCTGTCGATGATGCGATCGGGGAGCGCCGCGTGAGCACGATGACGATCGCGGCCCCTCCCGCACGCCCCGCCGCTCCCGCGAGCCCCGCCGGCGCGCAGTCCGGTGCGGGTACGTCGTCCGTGCCGTTCGACGCCGCCCTCGCCGCCGTCACCGGGACCGGAGCGGACTGCGCGCAGCAGCCCGGCCCGGATCGCTCCGGCACGGAGGACGCCACCACGACCGCTCCCGCCGTCGTCATCCCGGCCGTCGTCGCTCCGGCCGTCGTCGCTCCGACCGTCGCCGTGTCGGCCTCGCTCGTCGACCCGGCCCTGCTCGGGGCGCTGCCCGTCCCGACCCCGGTGCCGACCGTGCCCGTCGACGCCGCTGCTCCCGCGACGGGCGCGCCGACCGCCCCCGCGGCGGGGGCCACGGCCCTCGCCCCGGCACGCGCCGACGCGTCGTCCGTCGCCGCCCTCGCCGTGCCCGCCGCAGGCCGGACCACCACGGAGGACGTCGCCGGCAGCGCCGGTACCGCGTCGGTGGTCCCGGCGCCCGTGCCCTCGACCCCGAGCAGCAGCACCGCCCCGGCGGCGAGCGGAGCCGCGACGAGCAGCCCCCTCCCGACCGCGACCGGGGTGCCCGGACGCGCCCTCGCGGCGCAGCCGGTCGGTCCGGCGACCCCGACCCCGGAAGACGCCCCCGCCGGTGCACCCGCCCTCACTGCCGCCCCGGCGACCCCGACGCCGGGTGCCGGCGTCCCGGTCGCCGCCCCGCAGCGCGACGCCGCGGAGGCCGTCCGTCCGGGCCAGCCGGCCCCGGCGGCGACGGCCGCGACCACCGGTGCACCGGTCGTGTCGACCGGACCGGCCACCGGGGGCAGGACCGGCCACGGGGCGGACCGCGGGCCGACCGGGCAGGGCGACGCGGGCCTCCCGGCCGTGCTCCCGACCCGCGGCGGCGAGACGCCGTTCGTGGTCCCCACCCCGGCGTCGACTGCGCCGGCGACCGTCGCCGGTGCCGCCACGGCGAACGCTCCGGCCCCGCTCGCACAGCAGCTCGCACGTCCGCTGTTCACCCTCGCGCAGGCGGGTCCGGGGGAGCACGTCGTGACCGTGCAGGTCTCGCCCGACGCGCTCGGTCCGGTGACGGTGCGCGCCCACGTCACCGCGCACGGGATGCACGTCGAGCTGTTCGCGGCGTCGGACGCGGGCCGTGACGCGGTCCGCCAGGTACTGCCCGACCTGCGCCGCGACGCCGCCGGCAGCGCGGTCGTGACCACGCTCGACCTGTCGTCGCAGAACCACCCCGACGCGCAGCCCGGCCGTGACGACCGGCGGACCCCCGCAGGTTTCCGACCGGAAGCCGGCCCGGAGGCCCGCCCCACCACGACCGCACCGGTCACCACCCGCCCGACCACCGTCCGATCCGTCGGACTCGACGTCCTCGCCTGACGCGGACCGAAGGAGGACCACCATGCCCCTCGACGGCATCACCGGATCGGTGGACGCGGCCACCCAGGCCGCCGCGGTCGCGCAGACCGCGAGCGCGAAGAAGTCCCAGACGATGGACTCCGAGGTGTTCATGAAGCTGCTCGTCACGCAGCTCCGGAACCAGGACCCGTCGTCCCCGATGGACACGAACCAGATGATCAGCCAGCAGACGCAGCTCGCGATGATGGAACAGGTCAGCAACCAGACCACGACGGCCAACGAGAACTTCTCGCTGCAGATGCGCATGGCCGCCGCGAACCTCGTCGGCAAGCAGGTCAGCTACACCGACGCCACGACCGGGACCGCGGTCTCGGGGACCGCCACCGCGGTGTCGTACGCCGCGAGCGTGCCGACCGTGACCGTGAACGGGAAGGAGGTCGACCTCGACGTGATCTCCGGTATCAAGTCCGCCTGACCCGCTCCCTCCTCCCTCTTCCCCACCTCGTCTTCCTTCCACGAAAGGTCGCACCATGCTCCGCTCGCTCTACTCCGGCATCTCCGGTCTCCGTTCGCACCAGCAGATGCTCGACGTCACCGGCAACAACATCGCCAACGTCAACACCGTCGGCTTCAAGTCGTCGACCACCGTCTTCCAGGACACCCTGTCGCAGATGACCCAGGGCGCCGGGGGACCGCAGACCGGCATCGGCGGCACGAACCCCGCACAGATCGGCCTCGGCGTGCAGGTCGCCGGCGTCTCGACCAACTTCGCCCAGGGTTCGGCGCAGGCCACCGGCAAGGCCACCGACCTGATGATCTCGGGCGACGGGTTCTTCGTGACGCGCCTCGGCAACGACACCGTCTACTCGCGGGCGGGTGCGTTCGACTTCGATGCGAACGGCCGCCTGGTCACCGCCGACGGCAAGATCGTCCAGGGCTACTCCGCCACGAACGGCGTCGTCAACGACGGCGGCGGCCTGAGCGACATCATGCTGCCGGTCGACGCGGCCGCCCCGGCGACCGCCACGAGCTCGGCGACCGTCAGCGGCAACCTGCCGTCGGACACCGCCGTCGGCCAGACGCTGAACCGCGACGCAACGGTCTACGACCAGTACGGCACCAAGCACACGCTGTCGCTCGGCTACACCCGCACCGCCGGCGGCTGGTCCGTCTCCGCCTCGAACGGGCAGGGCACCTCGGCGACCGGCGCGATCACCTTCGGCGCGGACGGCAAGATCACCAGCGGCCAGACCATGCAGGTGGGTGGGATCACCGTCGACATGACGCAGCTGTCCGGCTTCGCGACGCTCAACACCGCGTCGATCTCGTCCCAGAACGGCCACGAGGCCGGCTCGCTGCAGGGCTACTCCATCTCGAAGGACGGCACGCTCGTCGGTTCCTTCTCGAACGGGTCCTCGCTCGCGATCGGCCGCATCGCCCTCGCGACCTTCGCCAACCCCGCGGGCCTCGAGAAGACCGGGGCGTCGGGCTACCGCGCGACCGCGAACTCGGGCAACGCGAACGTCGGCGTCCCCGGGTCGGCCGGCATCGGCTCGCTCGCCTCGGGCACGCTCGAGATGTCGAACGTCGACCTGTCGCAGGAGTTCACGAACCTGATCGTGGCGCAGCGCGGGTTCCAGGCGAACGCGCGCATCATCACGACCTCGGACGAGGTGCTGCAGGAGCTGACGAACCTGAAGCGGTAGGGCTGGTCGGGCTGATCGCGTCGGTCGGGCGGGTCGCGGTCTGCACAACGGGAGGCACGTCGCGCCACGGGATTCCGTGGTGCGGGGTGCCTCCCGTCGTTCGGCGACGTGTCGCACCAGGTGTCAGGAAGCTGCCGGGTCGGACGCCGTGCGGATTCCCGCACGATACTGACCCATCCATGAGCATCCGTCGGTTCGTTGTCGTACCCTCCTCGTGGGGGAGCTGCACGGACCCGAACCGTCGCCCACGTTCGACGACGAACGAGCCCTCACCGAGACGGCGCCGCCGAGTCGTCCACGCGTGAGGGCGACCGTCACCGACCCGAACGCCGACGGTCGCCCTCGCGCCCCTTCGTCGCCGGCGCCGATCCGTCGGCCGTGCTCGCGGCGCGGCGGTCCGCCGACCATGTTGACCGGGAGGACGAGGACGGCGGCGCGCCAGGGTGCGACCGGCGTAAGAGGAGTGCGAGTGACCGGTCACCTGGTGCCCACGCTGTCGGGCGTCCTGCTGCTCATCGGCGTCGCGACGGCGGTGCTCGTGCTGGCGCGGGCCGAGGCGCCGTGGGCACCGGCCCTGGCGATCGTCCGCGGAGCGGCGCAGCTGGCCGTCATCAGCCTCGTGCTGTCGGGGGTGATCCGCTCGCCGGCGCTGATCGCGGTCGCACTCCTGGTGATGTTCACGGTCGCGGTCCTCACGGCGGCTCGACGCCTCGGCGGGATCGCCGGCGCCGCCCTGCCGGTCGGGGCGTCGATGGCCGCCGGGATCGTCGTGACCGGGGTCGTCGTGTTCGGCACCGGCGCCATCGAGCTGAGCCCCCGCTACGCCCTCGCGGTGGGCGGCATCGTGATCGGCAACGCCATGACGATCGCGACCATCAGCGGACGCCGGTTCCGCGAGCTCGTGTCCGACCAGTGGGACGAGGTCGAGGGCTGGCTCGCACTCGGGGCCGCACCGCGACGTGCGACCGAGCGTCTGGTGCGCCGAGCGGTCAGCGCGGCGCTCGTGCCGACGGTCGACCAGACCAAGACGACCGGGCTGGTGACCCTGCCGGGCGCCTTCGTCGGTGCGGTGTTCGGCGGGCTGTCCCCGATCGAGGCGGGTCGGTTCCAGATCGTCGTCCTCGCGGCCATCGCGGCCGCGGGCGCCTGCACGGCGGTGTGCCTCACCCGCTGGCTGGCTCGGGTCACGGTGCGACCGACCGACGTGACCCGCTGACGGACGGGAGGCGCGGGGCGGCTGCGCCACGCGCCTCCCGTCCGTCCCTCCGCACCACCGGTGCGCGTGTCCGACCGCTGTCAGCGTGGGGACCGGGCGTCCTCGAGCAGGCCGTGGAGGACCGCCCGGGAGCGGGCAGCGGTCCCGTCGGCGCGGCCGGTGCTGCTCGCGACCGTCGTCAGCGTCTTCCACAGCGCCCAGCCGCGTCCGCGCGTCCACGTGTCGTCGTCCAGCTGCAGGCGGTCGCGGAACACCTGCCGCCCCTCCGAGTCGAGGAGGGTCCAGGCGGCTGCGACGTCGCACGCGGGATCGCCGACGCCGCAGGTGCCGAAGTCGATGACGGCACCGAGTCGGCCGTCCCGCACGAGGAGGTTCCCCGGGGCGAGGTCGCCGTGGAACCAGTTCCGGACGCCGTCCCAGGGCGTCTCGAGTGCGTCCGTCCAGACCGCCCGGGCGAGGTCGAGGTCGAGGTCGACCCGACCCCGGAGCGCGTGCAGGGCCTCGGTCGCCAGACCGTCGAAGGTCCGCAGCGGTCCACCGCGGAACCAGTCGTGCAGACCGGGTCCCGGGCCTCCCTCGGGGTCCACGGCGCGCAGGGCGAGGAGGAACCGGGCGAGGTCCTCCGCGAGTCGTCCGGGGCCGGCGACCGGTGCCGTGGTGAGTGGTTCGCCCGCCAGCCACCGGTACACCGACCAGGGGAAGGGGTACCCGGTGTCCGGTCGGCCCGTGGCGACGGGCACCGGGACCGGGAGCGGCAGCTGCGGGGCAAGCTGGGGGAGCCACCGGTGTTCCTTCTCGACCGCCAGCGCGTACGCCGCCGCACTCGGTGTGCGGACCGACAGGGCGTCGCCGAGGCGGAAGGTGTGGTTGTCCCAGCCGTCGTCCGCGACCGGGTGCACGGGCAGGTCGCGCCACTGCGGGAACTGCCGTGCCACGAGCGTCGCGACGAGCTGCGCGTCGACGGGGACGCGCTGCGGGACGGGTCCGAGGTCGAAGGCTTCGCTCACGGCTGCCAGCATGGCCCCGCCGCCGTCACGCCGCGGGTTCGGCGCTCCGCGGGATCGGCAGGGCGACCTCGACGTCAGGGTCGTCCTGCCGCGCGGCGCGGATCATGGAGTTCGCGGTCGCCGCGAGCGGCACCGCGAAGAACCCGCCCGCGATGCCACCGATCGTCGTGCCGGCGATCACGGCGAGGAGCACCGCCAACGGGTGGACGGCGACGACCGACCCGGTCAGGAACGGGTGCAGGACCTGCCCCTCCAACTGCTGCACCAGCACGACGACCGCGAGCATGACCAGGGCCACCACCCAGCCCTGGAACACCAGGGCGAGGAGCACCGCGACCGCTCCCGCCGCGAACGCGCCGACCACGGGGATGAACGCCCCGACGAAGACGACCACCCCGATCGGCCCCGCGAGCGGGACCCCGAGCAGGGCGGCGCCGAGGGCGATGCCGATCGCGTCGGTCGCGGCGATGACGACCTGCACGCGGATGAAGTGCGTCAGGGTGGTCCATCCGGCCTCGCCCGCCACTCCGAGTCGGTGGTGTGCGGCCCGCGGGAAGAGCGAGACGACCCACTCCCACATCCGCCGTCCGCCGGTGAGCGCGAAGATCGTGACGAACGTGACGATGAACAGCCCCTCGCCGAGGTGCACCAGGGTGGCGCCGGCGACCACGACCCCGCGCTGCAGGTCGGCAGCGTGCCGCTCGACGAACGTCCGGGCATCGGTCGACACGGTGTCGAGGTCGACCGACGGCAGCCCCATCGGCGGGTGCCGGAGCAGCTCCTGGACGTTGCCGATGAGCGAGACCGTCCGGTCCTCGAGGCTCGGCAACTGTTCGCTGACGCGCCAGACGACCAGGAACACGAGCAGGGCGACGCCGGCGACCAGCGACAGCAGCGCGAGGACGATCGCGAGACACTTCGGCACCCCGTGCCGCTGCAGCAGGGCGCTGAAGGGGACGAGCAGCGCGGCGACGACCAGCCCGATGAGCAGGGGGACGACGACGTTGGCCAGGGTGACGGCGATCCACGCGACCAGGCCGACCGCGGCGGCGATCACCAGTACCCGTCCGGCGAAGACGGCACCGGTGCGGAGCCCGGACGGACGAGGGGCGGGGTTCGAGACGGTCACGGGGTGCCCTCCGGGGCGGTGGGAGACGGGACGAGGTCGGACGGCGCCCGGCCCCAGGTGTGCTGGACGCGGTCCATCCAGGTGACGACGACGGTGTGCGGGGTCGTGAGCGCGGCGATGAGCGCGAGGTAGACCCCGAGGTCCGCGCGTCGGACGACGACGGCGAGGACGACGAGGGCCGCGATCGCGATCGCCGTGATCGGCCAGGCCTGCCGCAGGAACCGGAGGAACGGCGCGAGCAGGCGACCGCGGTGCAGCAGCTCGGCGCTGGTCGGGTCGGTGAGCTCGAGGCGGAGGACGTGCCGCACCGCGTGCCACAGCGTGAAGTACAGGCCCACGGCGAGGACCGGCGGTACCACCGCGAAGAACAGCACCAGGACGGCGTCCTCCGAGAGCTGCCGCCAGCGGGGACCGCCCGCCCGGTGGACGACAGCGGCGTGCAGCAGGACGAGCAGGACCAGGAGGACCGCCCCGGCGATCCGGACGCCCGGGGGGACGGTCAGCACCGACGGACCGCTCCCGCCGCCGACGACCGCAGCGGTGTCGACGACGACGTGGAGCGCCGCGTCCGGCTGGACGACGAACGGGACCACCATCGGCACGGCACCGCGCAGGGCCACCGTGAGGACGGACCCGAGCGGACCGGGCGCTCCGTCCCCGAGCAGCCGGTCGACGAACAGGTCACCCTGGCCCCAGTGGAACCAGGTGATGCCGACGAAGACCGCGAAGCCGAGCAGCGGGGCGACGACCCACAGCGCCGCGGTGAGCGTGCCGACCAGCAGGTAGAGCACGACGACCACGACGACGGACCGAACGGTGCTCGTGCCCGGGCGCAGCCGTGCCGGGACGAGGTGGTCGAGGGCGCCGTGCGGCAGCCCGAAGACGAGCACGCTCACGGCGAACGGTACGAGCTGCACGGCCATCGGGACGGCCACGCCCGTCAGGTCGAGCACCACGCACGTCAGGGCCACCGCGGCGAGGGCCGTGGTGACCGGTGCGAGGACCCGGTCGTTGACCCAGGTCCGCAGGGCGGGCGGCACGGTCGCGGCAGGCGCCACGTCCGTGCTCCGGTCGACGGCCGTCGCGGCCGTCGCCGCCGTCCCCGCCGTCACGCCCGGACCTCGCGCCGCCGCGCGACGGCGTCGGCGAGGGTCCGCACGAGCGCGGCGAGGAACGGACGCTTCTGCAGGGCGAGCACGATCCGGAGGTCGTCCGCCACGGACGAGCGCTCCGACAGGAAGCGCACCACGAGCGGACCGGGGAGCGCGAAGAGGCGACGGAACGCCTCCGCGGCCTGCTCGGGGCGGTCCCGCAGGAACCGGAGGAACACCGCGTCGAGGAAGCGCGTGCGGAACCGGTCGGAGAACGCGGGGACGGGTGTGCCGTCGACGAGGTGTCGGGCGACGACCGCACTGTGCCGGTTGCTCCGCGCGAACCCGTAGCCACTGCTGGGACGGGTGGTCCCGGTCACGGCCTCGGCGGCGGCCCAGCGGGCGTCCGACGGCGCGGAGACGTCCGTCATCGGGATGCACCCGCGTTCCTCGTCGGTCACGTGCCACTCGTCCGCCCGGAGACCCCACCGTCGCGAGACGTAGCGGGCGACGTGGTCCTCGTGGTCGAACGCGTCCGCGGGGTCGGGCGTGAACAGCGTGCTCTCCACGAGCGCCTCGGTCGGCGTCACCGGCAGCACGTAGACGAACCGCACGGGACCGCCCGGCTCCTGGCCGCCGAAGTCCATGAGCGTCACCGTCGTCGTGTCGAACACCGGGCGGCTCGTGGTGACCCACCGTCCGGCGAAGCGCTGGTGGAGCAGCACCCGACCGGCCGGGACGTCCGTGGGGCACCGGGGTCCGCGGGCGTCGAGGACGCGGCCGGCCCGGACGGGACCGTCGGTGGTGTGCACCACGACGTCCCGGTCGTCGGTCGTGTCGGCGTCGCTGCGTCGGACCGCCGCGACGGGGGTGCCCCGGACGATGCGGACCCGCCCGTCCGAAGCGACACGGGACGCGGCGGCGGCGGACCGGTCGGACGCCCGCACCAGGACGTACGGGTGGTCGGGATCCGAGCCGACGCTCGTCCCGTCCTCGGTCCGGACCTCCCACCGGTCCCACGACGCCGAGCGGGCCTCGGGGAGCGGGTCGGTGCCGTCGTCCCACGAGCACCACGACCGCGGGTCCGGGGTGGCCCGGCCCTCGAGCACCAGGACGGAACGGTCGCCGAGCGCTGCGAGCCGTACGGCTGTCGAGAGCCCCGAGCACCCGCCGCCGACGACGGCCACGTCGACGCGCTCCGGCAGGGTCGTCCGGACCGGACCGGGGGCCGGAGCGACGCGCGCTCCGGCCCCCGGTGTCGTCGTCGTGCCGGTGTCAGCGACGGACACGGCGCTCGCCGCGACCGGACAGCGCGGTGTCGTCCACGGTGACGGTGCCGGGCAGGACGCCGTCCGAGAGCTTCTCGGACGAGATCCAGAGCGCCTCGGGCAGGGTGTCGACGCCGGCACGGACGTCCTCGGCGGAACGGAGCTTGGCGATCTTGTGGATCAGCGAGCCGAAGCCGACCTTCGCGACGATGTCCGCGGCCGACAGGACGACCTGCATCCAGGTGATGACCGCACCGCCGTGGCCCCAGCCCTGGAGGCCGAAGATGATCGGGTAGGCGAGCCACGTCACGATGAGCAGGATGCCGGCGTTGCGGAGCGTCGCAGCGGCGGGGGTGCCCGCCAGGTCACGGCCGCCCTTGACGACCACGTAGATCACGAGGACGTACAGGATCACCATGAAGACGCCGGAGATGACGCCCCAGAGCCAGAGCGCACCCGTGTTCGTACCGGAGTCGACGGCGACGCCGCCGATGAAGCCGGTGCTGATCATCAGGAACGCCGCGGCGATGCCGACGGCCCGGAGACGGCGGGCCGCCGCGCCGGCGAGGGTGGCCACCGCGAGGAGCTCGATCACCAGGAGCGGCACCGTGACGGTCCAGTCGAAGTAGCGCGGCGCCCACGACAGGATCGCGTTCGCGTTCGGCACCCACGAGTCGCCCCGGCGCTCGTAGCCCAGCGCGAACTCGACGACCAGGAGCACGTACGACAGGAAGGCGATGCCGGTGATGGTCATGCCGGCGTACACGCCGGCGCGGTACCGGCCGCTGACCTCGTTGGTCGACACGAGCGACTTCACGAAGAACGCGAAGAGCGCGAGTCCGGCGACGGAGAGCGCGTAGACGATGATCGAGTGCTCCGCGAGCGTGAGCGTCGAGTTCCACGGAGCGAGTGCGTCCGACATGGGGGTCCTTCCGGTGGGTGGTGGTGGCGGTTCGTCGCCGACCAGAGAAACTTGCTCCTGGGCAACCATCCCTGTTCCCAGCGGGTGCTCGGACCGGGGTACAACGGCGTCAGTAGCGTGGTACATCCGAACGAATCAGCGCCGCCCGGCGCTCGTCTCACCCCCAGGGGTGGTCCTGAGAGGAACGGAATGTCCGACCGCATCCGCGTGGCCCTGGTCAACGACTACGAGCTCGTGCTGCGCGGGCTGGCGGACATGCTCGCGCCCTTCGCCGACCGGATCGACGTCGTGCAGCTCGACGCCCGACGCCGTGTCACGGTGGACGTCGACGTGGCGCTCTACGACACGTTCGCGCAGCCTGAACCCGACGACGAGGACATCGACCGGCTCGCATCGAACCCGCGCATCCGGACCGTCGCCGTCTTCACGTGGAAGATGGACCAGGACCTCATCGACGCGGCGGTGGCGCGTGGCGCGACCGGGTACTTCGCGAAGAGCTCGACCGCCGAGCACCTCGCCGAGGGGCTCCAGCGGGTCGCTGCCGGCGAGCGCGTGCTCGAGTCGCCCCGACGACGGGTGCCGAGCGGTCCCGGGGTGCGGTGGCCCGGTCGCGCGGAGGGCATCTCGGACCGCCAGTCCGAGATCCTCGCGCTCATCACCCAGGGCAAGCGCAACACGGAGATCGCCGAGCTGACGCACCTCAGCCCGAACACGGTCAAGACCCACATCCGGACGCTCTACAGCAAGATCGGGGCGGAGAACCGGGTCGACGCCGTGCTCTGGGGGACCGAGAACGGGTTCCGGCCGGACCACCGCAGCACCGACCGGTGAGCGTGGTCGTCCACGACGAGCGTTCCTCGAGGACGAGCGCGGGACGCCGTTAGGCTGACCCGGTGACCAGTGCCGAGGAGTCCGCAGCAGGGACGGAGTCCGTCGTCGTCGACGCGTCGGTCGTCGGGCTCGGCATCGTGCTGCGCTCGCTCGCCCCGGCCCTCGAGCACGTCACCCTGCAGCAGTACCGGATCCTCGTGCTGCTCGTGACCCGCGGCCCGTTGCGCGCGGGAGACCTGGCCGACGAGCTCGGCCTGCTGCCGTCCGGCATCACGAGGATGGTGGACCGGCTCGTCCGCGACGACTGGGTCAGCAGACGGGTGTCCGGACGCGAGGTCACCGTCACGGCCCAGCCCGCGGCGACCGCCCTCGTCGAGCAGGTGCTCGATCGCCGCGCCGCCGAGTTCCGCGGGGCGCTCCGCCGGATGTCCGAGGACGAGCGACGGGCGGTGCGACAGGCAGCGGAGGCGCTGGTCCGCTCCGCCACGGCGGCGCCGCTCCTCGATGCGCACCTGCTCCTCGGGACGCACCCGCAGCACTGACGGCGGACGGACGACGCAGCCGCAGCACTGACCGCGGACGTAGGCTGGCTCGGGTCCGCGGCGCACCGTCGCCGGGACGTGACCACCGGGCCCACGCCCGTCGAACCGGGCCCGGCGCCCCGGGAAGGAACTGCCATGAGCATGGAAGGCGCAGCCTGGAGCTCGCTGTACAAGATCTCGTCGGCGAAGGACAGCGGTCGCGGGTTCTCGCGCGAGTCGTTCCGACGGATCATGACGTTCGCCGTGCCGTACCGGTCGAAACTGGTCGTCTTCATCCTGCTGTCGGTCGTCGGGGCCTTCCTCGCGGTCGCGACGCCGGTCCTGGCCGGTCGCGTGGTCGACGTGATCGTCGCCCGCGGGGCGCTCGGCACGATCGTCGGGCTCGCCGTCCTGATCGCCGTCGTCGCCGTGGCCGACGCCGGTGCCTCGCTCGCGACGCGCTGGTACTCGGCGCGGATCGGTGAGGGGGTCATCCTCGACCTCCGGACGGCCGTGTTCGACCACGTGCAGAAGATGCCGATCGCGTTCTTCACCCGCACCCGCACGGGAGCGCTCGTCAGCCGGCTCAACAACGACGTGATCGGCGCGCAGCAGGCCTTCAGCGGGACCCTGTCCGGCGTCGTCACGAACCTCGTCGCGCTGATCCTCACCCTGACCGTCATGCTCAGCACGTCGTGGCTCGTGACCGTCCTCGCGGTGGTCATGCTCCCGCTCTTCCTCGTCCCCGCACGCCGGATGGGCACCCGGCTCGCCGCGCTCCGCCGCGAGGCCGCCGACCACAACTCGGCGATGAGCACCCAGATGACCGAGCGCTTCTCGGCCCCGGGCGCGACCCTCGTCAAGCTCTTCGGGCGCCCCGACGAGGAGGCCGAGGAGTTCCGCGTCCGCGCTGCCCGGGTCCGCGACATCGGTGTCCGGACGGCGATGCTGCAGTTCGTCTTCGTCACGGCGCTGACCCTCGTGGCCGCGCTCGCCCTCGCGCTCGTCTACGGGCTCGGCGGCGCGCTCGCACTCGGCGGGCAGCTCAACACGGGCGACGTCGTCACCCTGGCACTCCTGCTCACCCGGCTCTACGCGCCGCTGACCAGCCTGGCGAACGCCCGCGTCGAGATCATGAGCGCGGTGGTGAGCTTCGAGCGGGTCTTCGAGGTGCTCGACCTCCGACCGCTCATCACGGAGAAGCCGGACGCCGTCACGGTCGCCGACGGCCCGGTGGCGGTGGAGTTCGACGACGTGCGCTTCGCCTACCCGTCGGCGGACAAGGTGTCGCTCGCCTCCCTCGAGGAGGTCTCGACGCTGGACACCCGCGGCGGTGAGGAGGTGCTGCACGGCGTCTCGTTCCGGATCGAACCGGGACAGACGGTCGCCCTCGTCGGCACGTCCGGCGCGGGAAAGTCGACCGTCGCCCAGTTGCTCGCACGCCTCTACGACGTCGACAGCGGCGCCGTCCGGCTCGGCGGCACGGACGTGCGGGACGTCAGCTTCGCCTCCATGCGCAACACCCTCGGCATGGTGACCCAGGACGGGCACCTGTTCCACGAGACGATCCTCGCCAACCTGCGGCTCGCCCGACCGGAGGCGACCGTCGACGAGGTCTGGGACGCCGTCCGACGGGCACGGCTCGAGCCGCTCGTCCGGTCGCTGCCCGACCAGCTGGGCACCATGGTGGGGGAGCGCGGCTACCGCCTGTCGGGTGGTGAGCGGCAGCGCATGACGATCGCGCGCCTCCTCCTCGCCCAGCCGCGCGTGGTGATCCTCGACGAGGCGACGGCGGCACTCGACTCCACGTCGGAGGCGGCGGTGCAGGCCGCGCTCAGCGAGGCGCTCGAGGGGCGCACCGCGATGGTCATCGCCCACCGCCTGTCGACCATCCGGAGTGCGGACCTGATCCTCGTCGTCGAGGACGGCTCGATCGTGGAGCGCGGCACGCACGAGCAACTGCTCGCCGCGGGCGGCCGGTACGAGGAGCTGCACCGGACCCAGTTCGCCGTCCAGCAGGACGCCGTCGCGCAGGATGCGGAGCTGCCTGCCTGACGCCGTCGGGAGCGGACCGACGGACGGACGGGAGGCGCGTGGCTAGGCCGCCACGCGCCTCCCGTCCGTCACCGGTCGCGACGGGACGCGATCAGTCCCAGATCGAGATCCAGTCGATGTCGACGTGGCCGTCGGCCCACCACGGGACGTCGCCGGTGATCGCGGTCTCGGCCTGCAGCGTCACGCGCATCGGGTCCTTCGGCACACCCGACCAGGTCTGCGAGACGAGCTGGTCGTCCCAGTAGAAGCGGACCACGCCGTGGTCCCACTCGGTCGTCGCGACGTGGTACCCGCTGCTCTGCGTCGTCGACGTGTGCCGCTGCACGCTCGAATCGAAGCGCATCATGCCCCGGGACCACGTCCCGGGGATGGCCGCTGCGGGGCGCACCGTGCTGTCGAGGTCGCCCTCGGGCCAGTCGATCTCGCCCTTGTTCCAGTCGTCGTCGGTGGGCCAGAGCATGCCGACGAACTTGTAGCCGGGCGTGTCCGTCGTCTTGTAGCGGATCGAGACCCGGCCGGTCTCGTGCGGCGCGTACCCGTCGGGCAGCACGGTGGCGACCAGCGGGCGCCCGTTCTCCGTGTGCAGTCGGAAGTCGAGGTTGCCGTTGCTGACGCTGAGCACCTTGTCGGGGGCGTAGTACCCGCGCCCGCTGGTGTCCGAGTAGCCGGAGTAGGCCTCCATCTCCGGGTACTCCCGCAGGACGCTGCCCAGGCGGGCGTCCCGGTCGAAGTCCTCCGCGTACGACTGCTTCCAGGTGCGGCCGTTCGAGTACAGGTCGCCCTTCGGCATCGCGGTGAGCGAGTCCGTCGCCGCCTCCGAGGGTGTCGCCTGCTGCGTCATGCCGATGACGAGTGCCCCGGCCGCCGCGAACGCCGCGCCGGTGGCGATGCGACGCTTCCGGCGCCCGCTCGTGTTCCGTGTGTCGTTCTTCATGTGAGTAGTTGATTCCCTGTCGTTTCCCTGAGCGCGGCCCTCCGGTGGGGCGCAGCGCGGCCGAACGGTACCTTCTGTGCCACCCCCGAACGGGGGGAAGAAGGTGTCGCGTCACCCTCGCGCTGTCCCCCTTTCGCCCCACTCCCCAGGCTGGGAGCGGGCACTGGCGGCTGAGCACATCTTCAGGACACTGCTCCGAAGGTTCAGTTCCCGAGTCCGGCGACGAGGTTCACGACGCTCGCGATGACGACGGTCCCGAAGAAGAACGAGAGCAGCGCGTGCCGGAGCGTCACCACCCGGATCCTGCTCGCCGTGATCGAGGTGTCCGACACCTGGTACGTCATCCCCACCGTCAGGGCGAAGTAGGCGAAGTCCGAGTACCGCGGGGGTTCCTGCTGGTTGAAGTCGATGCCGCCCGGGGTCCCGCTGTACCAGAGCTCGGCGTAGCGCAGGGTGAACAGGGTCTGCACGAGCATCCACGACAGGGCCACGCTGACCACGCCGAGTGCCGCTGCGAGGTCCTGCGACGGACCGTGCAGCCCCTTCGCGGTGCTGAGCACGACCAGGAGCGCGACGACGCTCGCACCGGCGGCACCAACGAGCAGCAGGTCGGAGACCGTCCGCCGCGGGTCCTCCCGCGAGGCGAGCCGCGCGGTCCGGTCGGCGTCCGCCCGGAGCAGGGGCAGCGCGGTGACGACGTACACCGCGCACGCGGCCGCCCACCCGATCGACGCCGCCCAGCGCGGACCGACCGTGACGCTCGTGACGCCCGCGACGACGGCGCCGACGACCACCATCAGGACGAGGCGGTCCCGGTAGCGGCGGGGCCGGCCGACGTGCGGTGCGGCTGACGGCGGCGGGGTGGACGGGGACGCGGGCTGGCTCACGCCGCGCAGCCGCCGGCCGCCGGCCGCCAGGCAGCCGGGACGGTGGCCGGCGGGGCTGAGGGTGTGTCCAGCAGGACGGCCGTCGGGACGCACCGGAGCAGCCCGGCGATCGGTGCCACGGCTGCAGCGGGTGGGCGGGCGGAGCGGCGGTCAGGGACGTGTCGGCGCGCGGAGCGCCCGCCAGCTCACCGCACCCGCGGCGGCCGCGGCGGCCGCGGCGGCCGCGGCGGCCGCGAGTACCGCGATCGCGCCGGGCGGGGTCGCTCCGGTCAGGCGGCGCCGTCCGACCCTGCCGTCAGCAGGGCGACCGCCTCCCGTACCGCCGTCGGCGCCCCGGCCAGGTGCCAGTCGTGGCCGTGCGCCGTCACGATCGTCGCCACCCCGCCGGCGCCCTCGACGAGCGCCCGCCCGGGCAACCAGTCCCAGTCGGCGCAGTCCGTCTGGACCCAGAGCCCGATCCGGCCCGCGGCCACGTCGACGAGGTCGCACGACCCGGATCCGCTGATCCGGATCGTCGCCGCGGCGCCGAGCAGCGCGAACACCGTGGGCGCCGCGTCGTCGCGGAGGTGTGAGGCGTTCAGGAAGGTCGCGACGCTGCCGGTGCCGAGTGCCACGTCGGGCACGTCCGGGACCGGCTCACCGTCGCGCGTCGTCCGGCCGTCGGACGCGACCCAGGTCTCGTCGGGCAGGTGCCGCCGGACCGCACCGACGCGCAGCACGCCGTCGACCTCGAGCGACACCGCGCTGCACCACGCCGGCAGTCCGGCGACGTAGTTGAACGTGCCGTCGATCGGGTCCACCGTCCAGCGCCGTCCGGTGGCCGCCTCGACCTGCGCGCCCTCCTCGCCGAGCACTCCGTCGTCGGGCCGGTGCTCCCGGAGCAGCCGGCGCACGAGGTCCTCCGCGGCACGGTCGGCTGCCGTGACGAGGTCGGCGGCCGAGGTCTTGCGCTCGGCCGCGGTGCCGGTGGTGCGCATCTCGGCGGCGAGTCGGGCGGCGTCGGTCACGAGGGCGGCGGCGAGGGCGTGGTCGTCCATCCGGCCACGGTACCGGGCACCGTCCCTCGGACCGGGTGGGGCGCACGGGTGCCGTACGGAAGCGCCGGTCGTCCGTCAGGGAGCCGTCAGGACCGGTACGGCGCAGATCGCGCGGCACGAGGCTGTCCGTCGTGGACATGCACCGAGAACGACCGCCGCACCGTGTCGCACGCACCGGCTGGCACCCCTGGGGCCGCTGCGCCGTGCAGCCCGTCACCCGCGCTCTGTGGAGCGGCCGGACGCTCGAGGTCCACCCGCCGGGCACCACGACCGGCGAGCACCTGCTGCTGCGGGCGCTGCAGGCGTGGGGTGTCGGCGGAGCCGTCGGAGCGGTGGGCCTCGTCGTCGCGGCACACGAGGCACCGGTGGTCGGGGTCGCGCTCGCGGTCGTCGTCTACGTTGCCGGGTTCGCGGTCCTCGCCCGGGCCACCCGTCGGTTCCGTCCCGGCGTCCGGACGCTGACGGTGACGGTCTTCCACGGCAACGACCGCCCGGAGGTGCACGGCGACGTGCGGCTCCTCGAGACCTCGCTCGACCTGCTCTGCCTCGCCGAGACCGCCGTGCGGCGCGGGCAGCTCTCCCGCGTCGAGTACGAGGCGATCTGGGGGCAGGTCTGGGCGGCGATGCCCGCTCGGCCGCAGCGGGTGGAGCACCGCTCCGGCGCGCGGACGACTCGTCGGACGGCCCACTCGTGACCGCCGTCGTGGGGACGGCGACCGGGCCGGTCGACCCGGACCCGGAGGACCTGACCATCGTGCTCGGCTACGACTGAGCGGGCAGCGGTCGTGGCCAGCCCGACCGCTCGTCGGACGGGAGGCGCGTGGCGGGTCCGCCACGCGCCTCCCGTCCGTCCTCGTCGCGCTACAGCACCGCCTTCGGCACCCGGTGCAGCGTCACCGCCCCGACGGCCGCGAAGGGGTGCAGCGGGTCCGGGTCGCCCGACCCGGTCGGCCCGCCGAGCTTCGAGTCGCCGACGGCGCTGAGCACCGCGTACGCGTCGTCGGCGCTCCACCCGTGCTCGTCGACGAGGAACGCGAAGGCGTCCTCGTACCCGCGCCGGACGCTCTCCTGCACCGGGTCGCCGAGGCCGACGAAGAGCCACTCGTCGTCGGTCTCGATCCGCGGTGCCCGGGGCACGGGGCCGCCCCGCACGAGGTCGACGGACACGATCGCCGTGCCCTGCGCCTCGATCGCGACGAAGGACGATTCACCCTCGGCCATGATCGCGTGGACGTCCCCGATGGACAGCAGGGCGCCGGGAACCCGGACGGGCAGGTACACGGTCGAGCCGGGGCGGGCCTCGGTGACGTCCATGTTCCCGCCCTCGGCGTACGCCGGCATGATCGTCGAGTTCGTCCCGGTCGCCGGTGCGACGCCGATGCAGCCGATCATCGGCCGGACGGGGAACGCGTGCCGGTCGGTGACGTGCACGACGCCGTCCTCGATCGGGCAGCGGCGCGCGAACACGCCCTCGGGCATGACGTGCTGGAGCGCCCCGGAGCCGGGGAGCGACACCGACCAGCCGTGGGTCGTGAGCTGGATGTCGTGGATGTGCACGGCGAGGGTGTCGCCCGGCATCGCCCCCTCGACGAAGACGGGTCCGGTGACCGGGTTGATCGGGGCCTGCAACTGCGCCAGGTCGTGGTGCCGGTCGAGCTCGGCGTAGACGGCGTCGGTCGTCTCGAAGCCGATCGTCTCGCCGGTGCCGGGCGTGATGCGGAGCACGGGCTCGCGGGCCGGGTCGAACCCGGGGACGCCGAGGGTGTTCGGCAGGTGGTGGTCGGGGGTCATGCGGGGTCTCCTTCGGAGCCGACCTCGGTGGATCGGCCGGTCGAGCGGTAGTAGAGGAAGACGGCGGCACCGACGACGAGCCAGATGATGCCGCCGACCTTCGCCTCGACCGCGGCGTTGAGCAGCACGTACCCGATGATGAGGAAGCCGATCAGCGGCACGACCAGGTGCAGCAGCCAGTTCCGCGACCTCCCCTTCACGACGTGGTGCA
The DNA here is from genome assembly GCF_040685235.1 of Curtobacterium sp. NPDC089185. Lineage (NCBI taxonomy): Bacteria > Bacillati > Actinomycetota > Actinomycetes > Micrococcales > Microbacteriaceae > Curtobacterium > Curtobacterium sp. NPDC089185. The sequence continues at coordinate 37,877 of NZ_JBFBHK010000007.1, forward strand.
CGAACACCGACACGTGCAGGAGCATGAAGCCGAACAGCGCGCCGAAGTTGACCAGCGACGAGATCGTGTCGATCTGTCCGACGAAGAACAGCACGAGGATCGCGGACAGCACCGACACGACGATGATCGCGTTCTGCGGCACCAGGCGGCCGTTCAACCTGTGCAGGAACGCCGGGAGCTGTCGGTCGCGGCTCATGGAGAAGAGCAGGCGGCTCGTCGCGGCCTGCGCGGCCATCGCGTTGGCGATGCCGACCGCGAGGACGTTCACCGCGAAGAACGCGGTCGCCCACCCGCTCGACGAGGCCTGCTCGACGATGGTGAAGAACGCGTTGCCGGCCTCGCCCTCGGGGAACGCGTCCCGCCCGGCGGCGAGGGCCGAGGCGAGCCAGGTCTGCAGGACGAACAGGAACGCGACGATCACGAGCGCGAGGACCATCGCGGTCCCGGCGCCGCCGCGGCGACCGGTCGACTCCTCGGACAGCGTCGAGATGCCGTCGAAGCCGAGGAAGCTCAGCACCGCGATCGACAGGGCGCTGGCGATGAGCGGTGCGGAGACCTTCGACGGGTCCCAGACCTGGTCGGTGCTGAACGAGGCGCCGGGGACCGTGCCGCCGGTCAGGGCGACGATCGCGATCACGACGAAGATCGCCACGAACACGAGCTCGATCAGGAGGAACACCCGGTTCGCGACCTTGAGCGACGAGACGCCGAGCAGGTTGATCACCGTGTTGATCGCGACGAACACGAGCGCCCACAGCCAACGGGGCGTGCCGGGGAAGATGCCGACCATGCTCTCGGCCGCGAACACGTAGAGCAGCGTCGGGACGAGCAGGTAGTCGAGCAGGATCGCCCAGCCGGCGAAGAACCCGGCGGTCGGGTGGATGCCACGGCCGACGTACGAGAACACGCTGCCGGCGAGGGGGATCGACTTCGCCATCTGCGCGTAGGCGAGTGCGGTGAAGATCATCGCGACGAGGCCGACGATGTACACGAGCGGGACCATGCCGCTCGAGGCGTTGTAGACGGTGCCGAAGATCGCCCACGGGGCGATCGGCACCATGAAGACGAGCCCGTAGACGAGCAGGTCGGTGGTGGAGACGGAGCGCTTGAGCTCCTGCTTGTAGCCGTAGGCCTCGAGCTGCTGCTGTGCAGAGAGCTCGCTGTGCTGCTGCGACATCGTGGTTCCGTTCGGGGAGACGGTGCGTGGGAGGGGGCGCCGGACACCGGGCGCGTGGCTGGGTGGGCGCGCCGGTCGGGTCCGGAGGGGCGGCGGCCGGGAGGCGCGTGGCGGGGTGGGTGCGCGCCTCCCGGCTGGCGGGTCGGTCGGGTCAGCCGGTGGGCTGGTCGTCGTGCTCGGCGAGGAAGGCCGCGATCACGCGGCGGAACTCCTCGGGCTGCTCCAGGTGCGAGCAGTGGCTCGCGCCGGGGAAGACGTGCTGGCGCACCTCGGCGATGCGCTCGACGAAGGGCTGCCAGGTGGCGGGGGTGGCCTCGTCGTGCTCGCCGGCGACGACGAGGGTCGGGGTGACCACGCGGTCGAGGCGGTCGACGACGGTCCAGTCGCGCATCGTGCCGATGACGTGGAACTCGTTCGGGCCGTTCATGGTGTGGTAGACCGTCGGCTCCTGCTCCATCTGCGTCTCGGAGTCGACGAAGTCCTGCGGCATGGGGACGACGCGGCAGACGTGGCGCTCGTAGAAGACCTGCGTGGCGGCGAGGTACTCGGGGTCGTCGACCGTGCCGGCGTCCTCGTGGCGGGTGAGGGCGTCCTGCACGTCCTGCGGCAGCTGCGCCCGGAGCTCGGCCGCGCCGTCCACCCAGAGCTGCATCGACGCGGGGGAGTTGCAGATCGCGAGCGACCGCAGGTGCTCCGGCTGTCGGACCGCGATCTCCGACCCGAGCATGCCGCCCCACGACTGGCCGAGGACGTGGTGCTCGCCGAGCCCGAGGTGCTCGACCAGGGCGGTGTACTCGTCGACGAACAGCTGCGGCGTCCACGAGTCGACCGGGGCGTCGGGGCGGTGCGAGCTCCGGCCGCAGCCGAACTGGTCGTGGTGCACCACGGTGCGGCCGGTCTCGTCGGCCAGGGCCGCGAGGTTCCGGAGGTAGTCGTGCGCCATGCCGGGGCCGCCGTGCAGGACGACGAGGGGCAGCGCTCCCGCTACCGGGGTGTCCGGTTCGGTGACGCGGTACCAGGTGTGGCCGTCGCGGAACGGCATCGTGCCTTCGGTGATGCGGGACATGACGCACAGCATGGCCCGCCCAAAGGTTCCCTGCAATACCTTTCCTGGTCCCGTAACGTGGACGAAACGCAGGGAGGGGCAGGAGTGCCAGATCGCGCGACGGAGACCCGGGTCGACGAGGTCGAGGACCGGCTCGTCACGGCCGTGGCCGTCGGGGAGTACCTGCCCGCGTCACGGCTCCCGCCGGAGCGTGAGCTCGCCGTGCTCCTCGGGGTCGGACGCGTGACCGTCCGCGCCGCACTCGCCCGGCTCGTCGACCGCGGCCTGCTCGAGACCCGACGCGGTCGCGGCGGCGGCACCTTCGTGCGGACGCAGTGGCCCGACACGTCGTCGGACGCCGTCGGACGGACGCTCCTGGCGCGCTGGGCGGGCATCCGCGACACCGCCGACGCGATCGCACTGCTGCACGGCGCGCTCGCCACCGCCGCCGCCGAACGCATCGGCGACGACGGACGAGCGGCGCTCCGCGACCGGCTGGACGCCTTCCGGGCGGCTGCCTCCGGGTTCGAGAAGCAGCAGGCGGACGCCGTCCTGCACCGCACGATCATCGACGCCGCGGGCAACGACGTGCTCGCCGCCACGCTCGCGGGACTGGAGTCGCAGGTGTCCATCGCCGCACCCGCGCACCTGTGGGGCACGGCCGAGGGCATGGCAGAGATGGAGGCGCGTGCGCTCCGGGAGCACAGGGAGCTCGTCGACGCGGTCTGCGACGGCCGTCCGGTGGACGCCGGGGTGGTGGCCCGTCGGCACGTGGGGATCGACCTCGAGCTGCTCGAGCGGGCGATGCTGCGGGCGGGCCAGGTGCCGCGGGGCTGACCCGGTCGTGCTCGGTGCCGCGCGTCGCTGCGGGCGGCAGCGGTGTCGGGCATGATTGCGGCACGGAAGGAGCGCACGTGGCGGACATCCTGGTGGTGGAGGACGATCCGGAGATGGGTGCGCTCGTCGAACGGGGCCTGGTCGGCGAGGGACACCGCGTGACCCTGGTCACGGACGGGGTCGCCGCGCTCGTCGCCGCCGCAGCGCACCGGTTCGACGCCGCCGCGATCGACGTCATGCTGCCCGAGATGAGCGGCTTCGAGGTGTGCCGCCGACTGCGCGAGACGGGTCAGGAACTCCCGGTGATCCTCGTCACCGCCCGCGACGCCGTCGACGACCGGGTCTTCGGGCTCGACGCGGGAGCGGACGACTACCTGACGAAGCCGTTCGCGATCGCGGAGCTCAACGCACGCCTGCGCGCCCACCTCCGACGCCGAGCCGCCGGGTCGGCCACGGTGGTCGAGGCCGGGCACGTCCGGCTCGACACCGTCACCGTCCGGGCGACGGTCGCCGGCCGCGACCTGCCGCTCAGCGTCAAGGAGTTCTCGCTCCTGCGGTTCCTGGCCCAGGGGTCCCCGGAGACCCGGTCCCGTGCCGAGGTGCTCCGGGAGGTCTGGGGGAGCGCCGAGCACTTCGACCCGACGATCGTCGACCAGTACGTCAGCTACGTCCGCAAGAAGCTCCACGCATCGGGAGCCGACGTCGTCATCCGCACGGTCCGGGGCGTCGGGTACGCGCTCGACGTCGTGCCACTGCCGTGAGGTGGGTGCGGCGCCTGTCGGTCCGCGCGCGCATCACGATCGGGAGCACGCTCGTCGGCGCGGTGGTCCTCACCCTGGTCGCACTCGTCCTGCACGTGCAGGTGCAGGAGGCCACGCTGGCGACCGACCGGTCCCTCGCCGCCGGTGACGGTGCGTCCTTCGTCGCCGACCTGCGGAGCAATCCCGGTGAGACGCCGGACCGTCCGTCCGAGGGCGTCCTCGTCGGCATCCGCGACGACGACGGCACGTGGCTGCTCGACACGCTCCCCGCCGACGTGCGAGGCGCACTGCCCCCGGGCGTCCCGCGCGAGCCGACCACGAGGCGCGTCGGGAGCGGCCACCGGCAGGCCACGGTCGTCGGGACACCGGTCCGGACCGCCGTCGGCGACTTCGTGGTGTGGTCCGCGCACGACGGGCGCGCCGGGCACCAGACTGTCGAGCGCTTCGACCGGTCGCTCGTGACGGGCACGCTGCTCGCCCTCGCCGCGTCCGCGGTCGGCGCGTGGTTGCTGTCCACCGTGGCCCTCCGACCGGTCACCAGGATGCGCCGGACGGCGGAGGCGCTGCGTCGTGGCGACACGAGCCTCGGGGACGCCACGGGGCACCTGCCGGTCGGGCCCTCCGACGACGAACTCGCCGACCTCGCCCGCACGCTCAACGCGTTCCTCGACCGGCAGCGCGTCGACGCCGCCCGCGAACGCCGCATGGTGTCGGACGCCAGCCACGAGCTCCGGACACCCCTCGCCGCGCTGACCGCACGGCTCGAGCTGGCGCACCGGGCGTCGGGGGACGCCGTCGCGCTCGAGCGGGAGCTGTCGGCAGCCGAGGCGGACGCCGCGCGGCTCGTCGCCCTCGCCGAGACGATGCTCGAGCTCAGCCGGCTCGACGAGGTCCGGCCGGCGCCGACCACCCCTGCCTCGGCGCTCGTGACGGAGCTGATGGGGTGCGTCGACCGGGCTCGGGCGATCGCCGGCGCGGGGGACGTCGACTTCTCCGTGCGGGTCGCGGACCCGGCCGTCGTGTACGCGGTGACACCCGCTGGGTTCGGCCGGGTCGTCGACAACCTCGTGGCGAACGCCGTCGCGTCGGGAGCGGCCGACGTCGAGGTGCGGATCGCGCTCGACCAGCAGACCGACGGCGTCCTCGTCCTGACCGTCCGCGACGACGGCCCCGGTGTGCCGGACTCGTTCCTGCCGCGCGCGTTCGACCGCTTCACCCGCGCCGACGAGGCCCGGAGGACGACCCTCGGCGGCAGCGGCCTCGGGCTCGCGCTGGTGCGCGGCACCGCCGAACGTGCCGGCGGGTCCGCGTCGCTCGAGAACGGCCCGGACGGAGGCGCGGTGGCCCGCGTCCACCTGCCCGCGCGCTGACCGCCGGGTCCACGCGCCTCCGTTCGAGGACTCGAACGAAGGACCTGGCTCGTTCCGGGCTGCTTCATGGCGGCGGTGTCGACGCTGGGAGGCACCCGATCACCCGCTGGAGAGGACCGAGACGATGATCGACACCGCTCGCCCCGCCGCCCACGAGCCCCACCCCACCGCGCGGCGCTCCCCCCGGCCCCCGACGGAGCCACTGCCGGCCGCCGCACGCCGTCGTCGACGAGACGGATGCCGCCGAGCCGCCGCGGGTGACCTGCTCGGCGTGGCCGCGTGGGCGTCGGCCGCCGTCGCGGTCGCCCTCTGGCTCGCGTCCCCGGGGTCGCACGCGGTGTCCGGCCTCGGCGGCTGGCTCACGGACGCCGGGATCGTCGCCGGCCTCGTCGCGACCGACCTGGTGCTCGTCATGCTCGTGCTCGCCGCACGGGTGCCGCTGCTCGACCGCGTGTTCGGCCAGGACACCGCGATCGCCGTGCACCGGTCGCTCGGCAAGCCCGTGCTGTACCTGCTGCTCGCCCACGGCGCGCTCCTCACGCTCGGGTACGGCACGGCGTCCGGCAGCGGACCGGTCGCCGAGACCGTCTCGCTGTTCTCGACGCCGGACGTGCCGCTGGCCTACCTCGGACTCGGGCTGTTCCTCGTGGTCGTGGTGTCCTCGGTGGTCGCCGTCCGCCGGCACCTGCCCTACGAGGTCTGGCACGTGGTGCACCTGCTCAGCTACGCCGCCGTGCTCGTGGCCCTGCCGCACATGCTCAGCGCCGGCAGCGTCCTCGGACAGGGCACCTGGCAGCGCGTCTACTGGATCGCCGCGTACGTCGTCGCGCTCGGCCTCGTCGCCCTGTACCGCTTCGCGGTGCCGCTCGTGGTGACCCTGCGACACCGGATCCGGGTCGTCGCCGTGGAGCCGATCGCCCCCGGCGTCGTCTCCGTCCACCTGTCGGGGCGGGACCTCGACCGTCTCGGGGTCCGTGGCGGTCAGTACGGGGTCTGGCGCTTCTGGTCCGCGACGACCTGGTGGCACGCCCACCCGGTGTCCTTCTCGGCGGTACCCGGTACGGACCGTGCGCGCATCACCGTGCGCGAGCTCGGCGCGGGGTCGGCGCGGCTCGCTCGCCTCCGTCCCGGGACCGCCGTGTCGCTCGAGGGTCCGTACGGGTTCTTCACCGACGTCGCTCGGACGGCTCCGTACCTCGCACTCGTCGCCTCCGGCATCGGGATCACGCCCGTCCGGGCGCTCCTCGAGGACACCGACCTGCGTCCGGGGGAGGCGACGGTGCTCCTGCGCGGCACCGACGCGTCCCAGCAGTACCTGTGGCAGGAGACCGCGGAGCTCGCGGCCGCGACCGGGACCACGCTGTACGCGATGGTCGGGCACCGGGCGCGTTCCCGGGCGAGCTGGGCCACCGAGGAGGACCTGCGCCGGGGGGTGACCCTGCTGTCGGTGTTCCCGCGGCTCCTCGAGTCGGACCTCTACGTCTGCGGACCGCAGGCGTGGTCCGACCTGGTGGTCCGGGAGGCGCGGCTCGCCGGTGTGCCCGAGCACCGCATCCACCAGGAACGGTTCGGGTCGTGAGGGCCCGTGTGGTCGCCGGCGGCATCGTGTCCTCGGCCGCGGTGCTCGTCATCGGCTGGCAGCTCGGCGGGCAGCCGGCCCTGACCGCGCCGGCGCAGCAGGGTACGAGCGCCGGCACGCAGACCGGAGGGACCGGCAGCGCATCGTCCGGTAGCACGTCGTCGGGCACGTCGGGCACGTCCGGCAGCGGGTCGTCGGGCAGCGGGTCGTCCGGCAGCGGGTCGTCCGGCAGCGGGTCGTCCGGCGGTACGGAGTCCGGCGGTTCGGCCGCCTCCGCAACCTTCACCGGCGCCGTGGCCCAGACGCAGTACGGCGACGTGCAGGTCCAGGTCACCGTCGCGGGCGGCAGGATCACCGACGTGACCGCGCTGCACCTCACCGACCGCGACGGTCGATCGGTCGCGATCAGCCAGCAGGCCGCACCGATCCTCCGGCAGGAGGCGCTGCAGGCGCAGTCGGCGCAGATCCAGGCCGTCAGCGGGGCCACCTTCACCAGCGAGGGCTACACGACGTCGCTGCAGTCCGCCCTCGACCAGGCCGGCCTGTGACCGTCACGACCTTCGCGACGATGGGCACGGTCGTCAGCCTCCGGGGTGCCACCCCGGAGGCCGCGGCCGCGGTCCGCGCGGTCTTCGCGGGGTACGACCACCGGTACAGCCTGTACGACCCCGCGTCGGTGCTCAGCCGGATCGCCGCGGGGAGTCTCCGGCTGCCCGACGCTCCGGCACAGGTCCGGGACGTCTACGCACTCGCGCTCGAGTGGCGTGACCGCACCGGCGGCGCCTTCACACCGCACCGCCCGGACGGGGTCGTCGACCTGTCCGGGGTCGTCAAGGCGCTCGCGGTCCGCGATGCGGGCGCCGTCCTCGACGGCTGCGCCGACGACTGGATGATCAGCGCGGGCGGCGACGTGCTGGTGCGCGGACGACACCGCCCCGACGATCCGTGGTCGGTCGGTGTCGTCGACCCCGAGCGGCGTGACACCGTGATCGGCGTGGTGCGCCTCGACGGGTCGAGGCGATCGGTGTGCACCTCGGGTACGGCCGAACGCGGCGAGCACGTCTGGCGCCGGAGCACGCCCGTGTTCGTGCAGGCGACCGTGATCGCCGACGACGTCGTGACCGCCGACGTGCTGGCGACGGCGATCGTGGCCGGCGACGAGGACGACCTCCGCCGGCTCACCGCGGACGGAGCGGTGGACGTGCTGGCCTCCGCCGTCGACGGGACGGTCTGGGCGACGCCCGGTGCGGCAGGGGTCGTGGGCTCGACCATCCCGCCGACCGGGGGCGGCGGGGAGTCGGCGAGCAGCGCCTCCTCGGCGTGAGTGGTGTCGGGGTCGGCGTGTTCAGGGCGCCGAGGTGCCGGGTAGTTGCCCGTAGGTGTCCTCGTCGACCGGCTCGAGCCACTCGTTGCGCACGTCCGGACCGGGCGTGATGAAGGCGATGTGGGAGAACCAGGAGTCGGCCTTCGCACCGTGCCAGTGCTTGGTCCCGGCAGGGACGCGGACGGTGGTGCCCGGGGTCATGCTGACGGGGTCGGAGCCTTCGGCCTGGTACCAGCCGGAGCCGGCGGTGCAGAGGAGGATCTGGTCGCCGCCGCCGGTGCCGTGGTGCACGTGCCAGTCGTTGCGGCAGCCGGGTTCGAAGGTGACGTTGCTGACGACGGGTACACCGTCGGTGAGGGGCGCGAGGTAGCTCCGGCCGGTGAAGTACTGGGCGTAGGCGTCGTTTTCCTCGCCGATCGGGAACGGTTGCTCGAACGTCACGTCGGTCATGCGGGGCTCCTCGTCGCGCTCTCGCTGGGCTGCAGGGTCGGCGGTCATGTCCCGACCGTACGACTGCGGGGAGCCCGCTGGGAGGGGCTGTCGTCACCTCCCTCGGGGAGCCGGTCATTTCGTGCTCGTGGCAGCGGTCGGGGTGGTCCCGCCGGCGCCGCGGTGGTCGCCGTGTCGGATGATGGGTCGGTGAACCGGACCGATCGTCTCTACGGCCTCGTGGAGGAACTGCGCGCCGCGTCACCGCGGCCACGGAGCGCGCGACGGCTCGCGGAACGCTTCGAGGTGTCCGTCCGGACCATCGAGCGGGACCTCGCAGCACTGCAGTCGTCGGGACTGCCGATCTGGGCGGAACCCGGACGGACCGGCGGCTACGTCATCGACGCGTCGGCGACGCTCGGCCCGGCGGGGTTCACGCCGGACGAGGCCCTCGCGGTGCTGATCGGGCTCGGCGCGCTCCGTCACAGCCCGTTCCGCCACTCCGCTCGGACCGCCGCTCGGAAGCTGCTCGCGGTCATGCCGGACCCGGAAGCGGCGCGCGCCAGCGCCTTCGCAGCCCGGGTGCACTTCCTCGAGAGCGACGAGGAGCCGGCCGCGCCGGTCGAGTTCGCCGAGGCACTGCGCGCCGACCGCGTCGTGCAGCTGCACTACCTGGACGCCGCCGGTGCGGAGACCAGTCGCGACGTCGAGCCGTTGGGGTCGATCGAGAAGGACGGGCAGTGGTACCTCATCGCCTGGTGCCGACTCCGCGACGGAGTGCGGGCATTCCGTGCCGACCGGATGCGCTCGATCAGGGTGACCGACGAGCGACCGCAAATGCGCGCACTCCGTGCCGAGGACCTCGCGATCCAGAACGGACGGCTCCGGTCCGTCGTCGACGACTGATCACCGACACCGATCCCGGGAACACCGATCTCGGGGACACCGATCTCGGAAACACCGACAGGACGCTGTCGCGACGACCGGCGACGCTGGTGGAACACCATCAGCACCACCGAAGGAGCCCCATGTCGTTCGCATCCGTCCGCATCGTCACCGACGACCTCGACGGTCTCGTCACGTTCTACGAGAACCTCACCGGTCAGCGAGCGGAGCGCCCCGCTCCGGTCTTCGCGCAGTTCGGCGGCACCGGCGCCGTCCTCGCGATCGCCAGCACCGCGACCGTCGCGATGCTCGGCGGCGCGCTCGTCCCGGCGACGAACCGCTCCGTGTTCATCGAGTTCGAGGTCGCCGACGTCGACGGTGACTTCGCCCGGCTCCAGCCCGCGCCGGAGGACGTCGTGCTCGCACCGACCACGATGCCGTGGGGCAACCGCTCGGCACTCGTGCGGGATCCCGACGGCAACGTCGTCAACCTGTTCAGCAGGCCGACGACTGCGGAGTCGGAGCACTGACTTCCGCGTGAGAAGGTGACGCCGTGGCATCTGCGGAGGCCCTCGGACTGATCGAGGACGAAGTACAGCTCGTGCTCGCGGGCCTGCGGGAATGGGGCGGACCAGTACACCTCACCGAGACCCTGGCCCGGGCGTTCGGCTTCGCGGGTGCAACGGACTTCTTCGAGCAGAGCCGGAGGATCCGGGAGTCGCTCGAACGCGGCGCGGCGTTGCCGCCGACCGACTGGCGTCGGGCGCTCCTGGCGACGGAGGTGGCCTTCGCTTCAGACGTCGTCGGGTCGGGGGTCGACTGGGAGACGACGACCGGTGTCCCTGACGCCGTCGCACTCACGCTCCTGCGGAGCGTGCAGCGGAAGATCCGGCACTGAGACGGTCGTCCTCCTCCGCCGACGGCGCGCGCGGAGGATGACGAGCAGCAGCACGAACCCGACCGCGCTGCTGACGAGGATGCTCAGCCCCACCTGCACCGTGACGAACGTCCGGTGGCCGAAGAGTGCATCGAGCAGGAGGCCGATGCCGACTGCGAACCCGGCGATCAGCGCTGCGCACACCGGTTCGAGCCAGAGCGGCGACAGCAACGATGCTCGGTCGACGGGGAGATCCTGGTCCAGTCGCTCCCGGTGCGTCCTTCTCCCGGTCGCGGACGGTGATGCCGATCGTCGGACCCCACAGGGCGATGACCGCTTGCCCACCCTCGGGGTCCAGCAGGATCAGCACGACCATCGTCGCCGCCGCGCCGATCAGGTACCACCAGGGGAAGACGCGGCGCAGCGGTACTGCCCAGCGGCCGTCCGGCCCCGTCCCGTCGTTCCTCACGACTGCGTGTCTACACGGGACCTGATCGCATCGATGCGTCCGGGGGTCCGTGGCCGACCGGCGGCCGTGCGACGATCCCCGGGTGACGAAGCTCTCGCAGGACGCCTGGCCCGAACTGTCCGGCCTGATCGCTGCGGCACCGGCCGCGCAGGTCCTCGAGGGTGGGTCCGCCGCAGACCGGGCACACCTCGGTCTCACCGAACGGTCGTACCTCGGCGCCCTGATCGCGCACACCGGGGGGATCACCGTCGACCACGGCTGGCTCCGCCTCCTCGGCGGTGCCGGGGGACGGCTCCCGTCGGTGCTGGACGCCCACACGGACTCGTCGGGACGGTGCGTCGTCGGCTTCGACGTGCTCGGTGGCGTGTTCGCGCTCGACGGCGGCTCGCTCGGTGTCGGAGACGGGCGCGTGTACTACTTCGCCCCCGACAGCCTCCGGTGGGAAGGCCTCGACCTCACGCACAGCGAGTTCCTCACGGCGATGCTCACCGACGCGATCGGGCACTTCTACGGATCGCTCCGGTGGGACGGATGGGCTGCTGACGTCGCTGCCCTCGCGCTCGACCGCGGCTTCTCGATGTACCCGCCGCTCTGGTCCGCGAAGGGCAAGGACCCGAACGCGAGCGACCGGCGGGACGTCCCGATGACGGAGGTCGCGCGCGATCACTGGCCGGCGGGGACGTCGGAACGGTCGGACGGACGTGGCTGAGACGTGATCAGACGACGGGCCGTCATCGGTCGCGAAGGCCGGTGCCGCTGCGGACGCTGCGCGACGCCGCGGTCGACGGCGTCCTCGACATCTGGGGCGCCGCGGCCCCCGGAACCGCAGCGGCCCGAGCCGCCCCGTGGCGGACTCAGGGCGGCGTCGACCCCTCGAGCCGCGCCTCCTCGGCGTCGTAGCCCGCACGGACCTGCCGGAGCACCAGGTCGTCGATCTCGTCCGCGTCGCGGAGCCGCAGGAGCGTCGCCGCCTTGTGCCGGACCAGCGCGAGCTCGAGCGCGACCGTGGTGTCGTGCCGCTGCAGCGCCGGGTGGTCGTCGTCGTCCTCCTCGCGGGCCTGGATGACGTCGAGGTGCGCCTCGAGGTCCTTCCGCACCCGCTCGACCGCGGCCCGGTCGGCCCCGGCCTTGCGAGCGAGTCGGGGGAGTGCGTCGAGCGCTTCCTCGACCGCCGTCCGCTCGGCGTAGCGGCGCTCCTCGCCGACCGACTCGTCCTCGGGGAGGGCCGCGCGACGGAGCACGGCGGGCAGGACGAGCGCCTGTCCGACGATCGTGACGACGACGACACCGGCGGTGACGAACACGATGAGGTCGCGGTCGGGGAAGGCGCCGCCCGACTCGAGCGTGCGGGGGACCGCGACCGCCATCGCCAGGGACACCGCGCCGCGGAACCCGGCGAACCCGCTGACGAGCCGGTCGCGCCGTCCCTCGCGGGGCTCGCCCCCGAACCGTCGGGTCACCAGCCAGACGGTGCCGCCGAGAGCGCCCTCGAAGGCGAACCGCACGAGGACGAGCACGACGGAGACGGCGAGCACGAGCCCGACCCCGGTCCACAGCTCGCGGGCCTCGAGCTGCCGCGCGGCGACCATCGCCTCGATGCCCACGAGCACGAACAACGCGCCGTTGAGCAGGTACGTCAGGAACGACCAGAAGGCGCGGACCTGCTGCCGGGTCTCCGCCCGGTCGAGCTTCGGCGCGACCTGGCTCACCACGATGCCGGCGGCGACGACGGCGAGCACGCCGGACGCACCGATCGCCTCGGCGCCGAGGAACGCCGCGAAGGGCACGAGCAGCGTGACCATGTTCTCGAGCACGACGGTGTCGACGCGACGCAGCACGAGCGAGCCGAGCCACGCGGCCAGCAGCCCGGCCGCCACGCCGCCCACGTAGGAGAGCACGAGCATGCCGGACACGTTCCAGAACGTCAGCTCCTGCGTGCCCACCGTCACGGCGACCGCGATGCCGTAGACGACGAGCGTCGTGCCGTCGTTCACCAGGCTCTCCGCGCGGAGCACCGTGACGTTGCGTCGCGGCAGCATCTTCGTGAGCACGCCGACGGCGGTGGCGTCCGTGGGCGCGACCGCTGCGCCGAGCACCCAGGCGGGCCCCCACGGCATGCCGAGCAGGTGCAGGAGGGTGGCGACGACCCCGGCCGTCACGACGACGAGCAGGGTGCCCATGAGGACGATGCCGCGCAGGTTCTTGCGGATCTCGCGGAGCGACGTCGTCAGGCTCTCCCAGTACAGGAGCGCCGGGAGGAACAGCAGGAGGACGGCGTCGGCGGGCAGCTCCACGCGGGCGAACGTCGGCACGAAGGCGAGCAGCGCGCCGATCACGAGCAGCAGCACGGGAGGGGCCACCCGGATGCGGTCGGCGACGGCCGCCGTCAGGGCGATGGCGAGCCCGAGGGCGACCACCAGTTCAGGACCGAGCACGGATCTCCTCGCGGTTCGTCGGACGCGTCAGTCAACGCCGCCGGTACTGCGAGACCTTCCCGATCCGCGTCCTCGGGACTCAGCCCGCGGTCACCCGTCGTCGTCGGAGCCGTCGCGCCCACGCCCGCCACGGCAGCGAGGTGGCCAGCGCGAGCCCGATCACGACGCTGCCGAACCACGCGACGACGATCCCGGGGACCGGGACGAGCAGGCTCGTCCAGAGCAGCACCGCCAGGACGCCGAGCACGTACGCGGCGCCGGCCTTCAGGTACCGCAGCCGCTGCAGCCCGGCCGACTGGTCGAGCCGCGAGGTGAGCCGCGCCAGGAACACCGCGCCGACCCCGATCGCCGCGACCGCGACCGTCGCCTGTTCGAGCGCGCCGAGCCCGTCACCGCCGAGCAGCCCGGAGCCGGACAGGCTGTACACGCCGTCGAGGATCTCGAACAGCATGAAGACGACGAGCCCGCGTTCGAACACGACCGTCGAGGCGTAGGTGTGGACGCGCCACGAGCCTCCCGTCGCGACGGACCCGGTGTCGGTCCCACCGAGGCCGCGCAACGACCACGCGGCGACGCGCTTCGACCCGAGGTAGGCGCCGGTGCCGGCGACCCCGCCCAGGGCGACCGGGAGCACCGTGGTGACCGCCCAGCCGTCGTCGGCCCCCACGAGCGACGTGGTGACCAGCACCCCGGCGACGGCGGTGACCAGCGCCCAGACGCGAGGACGCGCGACCCGGGCGAGCCGCGCCTCCAGGCCGCCCAACCAGGACCGACGCGACAGGCGGTCGGTGTTGAAGAGGTACTCGGCGAAGACGAGCCAGATGAACGCGGCGCCGAAGGCGGCGAGGGCGGGACGGACCTCGGCGAGGTGCGCGGTGAACGACCCCGGCGCGAACACCGCCTCGTCGACAGCCGACGCGGGGTCGGTCACACCGCCCACGGCGACCGCCGCCGGCGGCAGGGCGAGTCGCATCGCGAGGACGCCCGCGACGATGCCGAGCGACAGGAACAGGCGCCGTGCGGGGGAGTGCAGGCGGCCGGCGATCCCCGCCATCGGGACGGACGAGTCAGCCGCCATCGCGATCTCGAGCAGCGCGAGCGCTGCGAACGCCAGGGCGGCGGCGGGGCCGAGGACGACCCACGCGACGGCGGCCGCCGACAGGGTGAGGACGAGCGGCAGGGTCAGGAGCGATCTCGTGGCCATCACCCCATGCAGCCCGTGGCACCTGGACGACGTGTCCGTCCGGCCTGGCAGACGGCCTGGAGGCACCGGTGCGTTCCGCAGGACGGGTGACGGCCCGTCCCCACTTGCGGGGACGGGCCGTCGGTGCGCCGGGCGCGGAGGCTGCGGTGGTCGGCACGACCGTGCCGGTGGGGTCAGTCGTGGAACGTCTCGATCGACGCGCCGAGCGAGTTCAGGCGCTCCTGCAGCTGCTCGTACCCGCGGGCGATGATGCCCACGTTGCGGAGCACGCTCTCGCCCTTCGCCGCGAGCATCGCCAGCAGGATGACGACCGCCGGGCGGAGCGCCGGCGGGCAGCTGACCTCGGCGCCCGAGAAGTGCGTCGGCCCGGTGACGTCGAGCCGGTGCGGGTCGCGGAGGGTGACGCTCGCGCCGAGGCGGGTGAGGTCGAGCAGGTGGATGGCCCGGCCCTCGTACACCCAGTCGTGCACGAGGGTGGTGCCCTCGGCCATCGCCGCGATCACGACGAAGAACGGCAGGTTGTCGATGTTCAGACCGGGGAACGGCATCGCGTGGATCTTGTCGATCGGCGCGTGCAGCTCGGACGGGTGCACGGTGATGTCGACGAGGCGCGTGCGGCCGTTCGCCGCTGCGTACTCCTCGCTGACGTCGAAGCGCAGGCCCATCTCGGCCAGGGTCGCGAGCTCGATCTCGAGGAACTCGATCGGCGCCCGCGTGACGGTCAGGGTCGAGGACGTCACGATGCCGGCGGTCAGCAGGCTCATCGCCTCCACCGGGTCCTCGCTCGGCCAGTAGTCCACGACCTCGTCGATGCGGCTCCTGCCGGTGATGCGGAGTGTCGTCGTGCCGATGCCCTCGATCTGCACGCCGAGCAGCTCGAGGAAGAAGCAGAGGTCCTGCACCATGTAGTTGGGGCTGGCGTTCCGGATGGTGGTGACGCCGTCGCGGGCGGCCGCGGCGAGGATCGCGTTCTCGGTCACGGTGTCACCACGCTCAGTCAGGACGACGGACTTCGTCGGCACCTCGGTGTTCGCCACGTCGACCTCGTACCACCCGGAGGTCGCCTCGACGTCGACGCCGAAGGGGCGCAGCGCGATGAGGTGCGGCTCGACGGTGCGGGTGCCGAGGTCGCAGCCGCCCGCGTAGGGGAGGCGGAAGGAGCCGTAGCGGCCGCTCAGCGGACCGAGGAACATGAGGACGCTGCGCGTGCGGCGGGCTGCGTCGGCGTCGATGGCGTCGAGGTGCAGGTCGGCCGGCGCGACGATCTCGAGCGTCTCGCCGTCCTCCGACCACGTGACCGTCGCGCCGAGGCTGCGGAGCACGTCGATGATGCGGTCGACCTCGACGATGCGGGCCACGCGGTGCAGGCGGGTCACCCCGCGGTTGAGGAGCGAGGCGCAGAGCAGTGCGACGGCGGCGTTCTTGCTCGAGTTCACCGCGATCGACCCGCTGAGCTTCCGGCCGCCCTGCACGCGCAGGTGCGCCCGCTGCGGGGCGCCGCCGATCGAGACGATCTGCTGGTCGAGGGCGTCGCTGATCCGGGTCAGCATCTCGAGGGAGAGGTTCTGGCCGCCCTGCTCGATCCGGTTGATCGCGCTCTGGCTGGTGCCGACGCGCTCGGCGAGCTGGGACTGGGTCATGCTGCGGCCCTTGCGGGCACCGCGGATGAGGGCGCCGACCTCGCGGAGGGGCGCGGCGGCCGAGGTGGCGGCTGCCGGGTCGGCGGGCGTGACGACGGTGGTGGTGTCGGACATGGACGCCACGGTAACACGGTGGTGAGATAAAACAGCGTCCCGGACACGGCTTCCTCGCAGGTACGACCGCAGTTCAACTCATCCATGAGTTCCCGAGGCCTCGGCGAGCGTCGGTCTGCACACCGCCGCTAACGCGTCGGCCCGCCGCGCCGATAGGCACCGGTGCACACCCACGGACGGGTCTGCATCCCGCCCCACGGACGGCGGCGGGACGATCGAGAACCAGGACGGGCCATGATCGTCGTCACACGACTCAACGGCAGCGCATTCGCTGTCAACCCCGACCTCGTGGAGCGCATCCAGGAGACGCCGGACACGACGCTCATCATGGTCGACGGTGCGAAGTACATCGTGCGCGAGTCCATGGCCGAGGTCATCGACGCCGTGGCCGCCTACCGCGCCCGGATCGTCGGCATGGCCTACGGTGCCGAGCTCCCCGGGAACGCGACCGGCCCGCAGCCCACCCTCGCCCCGGTCGCCCCGCTGGTCGCGACCGGCCGTCGCGACGGTGCCCGCACGCTGGACGGGGGGCGCTGAGATGGACATCGCGACCATCGTCGGGATCCTGCTGGCCTTCGGCGCCCTGTTCGGCATGGCGCAGATGGAGCACGTCGAGATGGCGGGGCTCTTCCTGCCCGCCCCGATGCTCCTCGTGTTCGTCGCCACCATCGGCTGCGGCGTCGCGAGCACGACCATGAAGGACGCCCTCGCCGCGTTCAAGACGGTGCCCAAGGCGTTCACCGGTAAGGTCACCCCGCCCCAGACCGTCATCGACGACGTCGTCGGACTCGCCGAGACCGCGCGGTCGAACGGCCTGCTCGCCCTCGAGCAGGAGGCCGACAAGCACGACGACCCCTTCATGAAGAAGGCCCTGCAGAACATCGCCGACGGCACGGACGGCGACGAGCTGCGGATCCTGCTCGAGGACGAGATCGAGTCGAACGCCGCACCGATGCGGAGCGCCAGCGCGTTCTTCATGGGCCTCGGCGGCTTCGCCCCGACGGTGGGCATCATCGGCACGGTCGTCTCGCTGACGCACGTGCTCGCCAACCTCGGCAAGCCCGACGAGCTCGGTCCGCTCATCGCGAGCGCGTTCGTCGCGACGCTGTGGGGCCTCCTCACCGCGAACTTCCTCTGGCTGCCCTTCGGCGGGAAGCTCCGGAAGCTCGCGCAGCTCGAGGCGGACCGGCAGACGCTCCTCATGGAGGGCCTGCTCGCGGTCCAGGCCGGCAGCCAGCCCCGCCTGCTCGGTGAGCGCCTGACGGCCATGGTGCCGCCGGCGGCACGCGGTGCGGCCGGCAAGGCGGGCAAGGGCGCGAAGGCCAGCGTCGACGACCAGCAGCTGGCGGCCTGACCGTGAGCGCGAACCCCCGCGGCCGCGGACGCGGTCGGAAGAAGGGCGGTCACGACGAGGCCGAGCACCCCGACGAGCGATGGATGGCGTCGTACATGGACATGATCACGGTCCTGATGTGCATGTTCCTCGTGCTGTTCGCCATGTCGTCGGTGGACCAGGAGAAGTACATCGCGCTGAAGAACTCGCTCGCGACCGGCTTCGGCGAGGTCAAGTCCGAGAAGGTCGACACCGCGTCGGGCACGATCGTGTCGAAGTCCCAGGTCACCAAGGACGGCAAGGGGTACGCGACGGACAAGTCCGACGCCGACCACTCCACGGCGGCGTCGGGTGCCGAGGACACGAACGTCGACCCGGCGTCGACGGCGGTGCCCCCGGTCGCGACGAAGGCCGACCTCGCGGCGGCGCAGTCGGAGCTCGACGACCTGAAGGCGATCGAGGCGGCGATCCAGGGCAACCTGGACAAGGCCGGCGAGTCGTCGAAGGTGCAGTTCGCCGTGGACGACCGCGGGCTCACCGTCCGGCTCGTCGGCAGCGAGACGTACTTCGCCACGAACAGCGCCGACCTGTCCGACCAGGCGCGTCGCATCATGGACGCCATCGCGCCGGTCCTGAAGAGCAGCGCGCACGACGTGAGCGTCGAGGGCCATGCCGACCAGCGGAACTCGACCGCGCCCTACGCGACGAACTGGGAGCTCAGCGCAGCCCGGGCGACGGGCGTGCTCCGTGACCTGGTCGAGCGCGGCGGGATGCCCGCGGACCACGTGCAGAGCGTCGGCTTCGGGTCGAGCCGCCCGCTCGCCCGGGGCGTCAGCGACGCGGACAACACGCTCAACCGTCGGGTCGACATCGTCGTGCTGTCGAACCAGGACCAGGACGTGAGCGCCCTGATGCCGGCGCTGGCGAAGGCGCAGGACGGAGCACGACAGGGCTAGACCGCTCGCGGACAGGATCCGCACCACCCGATCCCACCCCGCCGCGCCGGGCGTCGGGGCGGTACCGGCACCCGTGTCGCCACCGCCCCAGTACGGGGTACAGCACTGACGGCCGATGCACGGCGGCCGACAGACGCACCCGTGACCGAGACCCTGCCCGCGCCCGAGGTGTACGACTTCGCGCGCCCGTCGACGCTCGCCCGCGAGCACGCACGGGTCCTCGAGCTCGCCTTCGAGACGTTCGCGCGCCAGTGGGGCACGCAGCTCACGGCCAAGGTGCGCGCCGTCAGCCAGGTCACGTGCGAGCAGGTCGAGCTCACGACGTACGACGAGTACGCCGCCTCCCTGCCCGCCCTGACCGGCATGGTGCTGCTGCCGATCGCGGAGACGGCACCGAAGGGCGTGCTGCAGGTCCCGCTCGACGCCGCGCTCACGTGGGTGTCGCACGCGCTCGGCGCGTCGAAGCCGCTGCCGACCCCGGAGCGCACCTTCACCCCCATCGAGCAGGCCCTCGTCCGCAAGATCGTCGAGGACGCCCTCGACGACCTCCGGTACTCGTTCGGCGGCCTCCTCGCGCACGACGTCACGACCGGTGGCTTCCAGTTCAACAGCCAGTTCGCCCAGGCCGCGCAGAAGGGCGACCTGATGATCGTGGCGTCCTTCTCGATCCGCGTCGGCGACCGCGTGGCGCCGGGCACGCTCGCGCTGCCCGCCGAGGCGGTGCTCCCGCAGCTCGGCGAGGACACCACGAGCGTCTCCGCCGCCGACGCGAAGGTCCTGCTCGACGCCCAGCTCGCGAACGTGCCCGTGGGCGTCAGCCTGCACTTCGCGCCGGCCGCCGTCCTGCCGACGCAGGTCCTCCGGCTCGCCGTCGGCGACGTCCTGCCGCTGCCGCACCCGCAGCACCGCCCCCTCACCATCGCGGTCGACGGCGAACCCGTCGGCACCGCCGCCGTCGGCGCGAACGGCTCGCGCCTCGCCGGCATCGTCGTCACCACCACCGATCCGGAGCAGCACGCATGAGCGCCACCACCACCCTCCACGCCACCGCGGCCGAGTCGCTCGCGGCGCAGCTCCCGACGGCCGCCCCGCTGACCGCCGTCCTCCTGCCGGGAGGCGCGGCTCCCGTCGCCCTCGAGGCCGCGGTGGACGGCGTGGTCGCCTCGTTCGTCGGCGGGCTCTCCGCGGACCTCGCGCTGGTCCTCACCGACCTCGCCGCGGTCGTCGCCGCCGGTGGTGCCGATGCCGCCCTGGTCGACGTGACCGACGTGCTCCGTCCGTCGCTCGAGGCCGCCGCCGGCGTGCTCGGCGTCGGCGTGCTCGGCGATGCCCGGCGGGAGTCCGCCGCGTCCCTGTTCGCCGACCCCGAGACGGTGGTCTTCGAGCTCACCGCCGGCGGCGTCGCCGGGGGCTGGTTCGGCATCCGGGTCCGCGAGAACGGCACCGTGTCGGCACCGGCGGTCGCGGGCGCGCTGCCCACCGGCAACCTCGGCCGGATCAACAACGTCGAGATGACCCTGACGGTCGAGATCGGGCGCACCCGGATGTCGGTCCGCGACGTCCTCGGCATGGAGCCCGGCGCCGTCGTCGAGCTCGACCGGAGCGCCGGCGCCCCCGCGGACGTCCTGCTGAACGGCCGGCTCATCGCGCACGGCGAGGTCGTCGTCGTCGACCAGGACTACGCGGTCCGCATCACCAAGATCCTCGACGTCGCCGAGACGGTCTGATCCGTGGACACCCTCTGGATGGCCCTCCGGGTCGCCGTCTCGCTCGGCGTCGTGCTCGCCCTGATGTGGGTGCTGCACCGTCGCGCGACGAAGGGCGGCCTCGGGGCCGCGGCGAAGGGCCGCGGTCGTCGGTCCGCCGCGGTCGAGGTCGTCGGTCGCCAGGGCATCGGCGGCAAGGCCAGCGTCGTCGTCGTGGACGTCGAGGGCGAGCGCCTCGTGCTCGGCGTCTCCGAGCAGAGCGTCTCCTTGCTGCGGAGCGGTCCGACCCCGGCCCCCGAGCTCAGCATCGTCACCGGTCCGGTCGTCCTGCCGACCGTCGCGCCCGTCCGACCCGTCGCACCTGTCGCACCCGAGCCCGCACCGGCGGCCCCGTCCGCCGACCGGTTCCGTGCGGAACTGGAGCGGCAGGACCGTGCCGCCACGGTCCTCCCGGCCGACACGGCGACGCCGTTGCCCATGCGGCCCCGCGGATCGGCCCGTCGACCGGGCCGGACCGTCGTGCCCACCGCGCAGCAGCTGCAGGGCTCCGTCCTGTCCGCGGACACGTGGCGGCAGGCCGCGGCCGCGCTCCGGGGCCGGCGGGCCGGGTGACGGCCGCGCTGCGGACCGGCCGCACCCTCACCCTCGTCGTCCTCGGGCTGGCGATGGTCGCCGGCTTCCTGCTCCTCACCGCCGGCGGTGCGCACGCCGCCGGCGTGACCGCGCCGACTGCACCCGCGACGCCCACGGCCCCGACGAACGGCGACTTCAGCGTCAGCGTGAACGGCCCCGACGGCGCGCCGTCGTCCGCGATCGTGACCCTGCTCGGCATCACGCTGCTGAGCGTCGCCCCGGCCCTGCTGCTCATGATGACGTCGTTCACGAAGATCTTCGTCGTGCTGGCGATGACCCGGAACGCCCTCGGCCTGCAGGGCATCCCGCCGAACCAGGTGATCGCGGGACTGGCGCTCTTCCTGTCGCTCTTCGTGATGGCACCGGTCCTCGGGCACATCAACGACGACGCCCTGCAGCCCTACCTGGCGGGGCACATCGACTTCGCGAAGGCCGTCGAGATCGGCACGAAGCCGCTGCGGGCGTTCATGCTCCACCAGACGCGCGAGGAGGACGTCGCGCTCATCACCCGCGCCGCCGGTCAGGCGAACCCGAAGGACCTGGACGCCGTCCCGATGACCACCGTCATCCCCGCGTTCGTCATCTCCGAGCTGCGGAGCGCCTTCATCATCGGGTTCGTCATCTTCATCCCGTTCCTCGTGATCGACCTCGTCGTCTCCGCGGCGCTGATGTCGATGGGCATGATGATGCTCCCGCCGGTGATGATCTCGCTGCCGTTCAAGATCCTGCTGTTCGTCCTCGTCGACGGGTGGGGGCTCATCATCACGTCCCTCATCGAGAGCTACCAGGTGGTGCGCTGATGAACCAGCAGGCGGTCATCGACCTCACCCTCCAGGCGCTCCTGGTGTCGGCGAAGCTCGCCGCGCCGGTGCTCGTCACGTCGCTCGTCGTCGGCTTCGCGATCTCGCTGTTCCAGTCGGTCACGCAGATCCAGGAGGTCACGCTCTCGTTCGTGCCGAAGGCCGTCGCCGTCGCGATCGCGCTCGTGGTCTGCGGCAACTGGATGATCGCGGAGATGGTGGCGTTCACGCACGTCGCCTTCGACATGATCCCGAAGCTGCTGGGGACCTAGCCGTGGACCTCGTCATCGACGCGGACCGGATCGAGGCCACGATGCTCACCGGCGTGCGCCTCGTCGCGTTCTTCGTGATCGCGCCGCCGTTCGCGTACAAGGCGTTCCCCGGCACCGTGAAGATCATCCTCGGGCTCGGCCTGGCGATCGGCGTCGCGCCCCGCGTCGGGCTCGGGTACACGTCGCTCGACACGGCGGGCTTCCTGCTCGCCCTGCTCACCCAGCTCGTCGTCGGGCTCGGCCTCGGCTTCCTCGTCTACCTGGTGTTCGCGGCGGTGCAGTCCGCGGGCGGGCTCGTCGACCTGTTCGGCGGCTTCACCCTCGCGCAGGCGTACGACCCGCAGTCGCAGGTCAACGGTGCGCAGTTCACCCGCCTGTTCCAGATGGCCTCGCTCGCGCTCCTGTTCGCCAGCGGCGGCTACCAGCTCATCGTCGCCGGGCTCGTGCGGTCGTTCGACGCCGTGCCCCTCGTCACCGCCGACGGCAGCCCGGGCACCTTCGCGCTCGGCGGCTTCGCGTCCGTGCTGGTCGCGGCGGCGGGGCAGATGTTCCTGTCCGCGCTGCAGATCGCCGGACCGCTCGTCGTGGTGCTCTTCCTCGCCGACGTCGGGCTCGGTCTGCTCACCCGTGTCGCCCCCGCGCTGAACGCATTCCAGATGGGCTTCCCGATCAAGATCGGGCTGACCGTGGTGTTCGCCGGTGCGCTCTTCATGGCACTCCCGGCCGTCGTGTCCTCGCTCACGGGCGACGCGGTGGCCGCGATCACCGGGCGGGGGTGAGGCGACGTGTCCGACGGTGGCAGCGGCGAGCGGTCCGAGCAGGCGACCCAGCAGCGCATGCGCGAGGTGCACCGCAAGGGGCAGCTCGGCCGGTCGCAGGACCTCAGCGCCTGGATCGGCATCGCGATGGCGGCGCTCGTCATGCCCGCGACGATCGGCAGTGCCGCCGGCGCGGGGGAGCAGCAGCTCCGCGTGGTCCAGCGGGTGATCGCCGACCCGACGGTGCCCGCCGTGCGCGAGGCCCTCGCCGACGCACTGGCCTCGATCGGCGGGACGATCGGCCCGATGCTCGCCGTCGTCGCGGTGGCCGTCGCGGCGGTCTCGGTCGCGCAGGGCGGCGTGCACTTCCGACGGATGGCCCCCCAGCCCGATCACTTCGACCCCGTGGCCGGCGTGAAGCGCGTGTTCGGGGTGCAAGCGCTCTGGAACGGCGTGAAGGCCCTGCTGAAGACCGCGGTCGTCGGCCTCGTGCTCTGGTTCGCCGTGCAGTCGCTCGTCCCGGTCCTCATGTCGAGCGGATCCCTGCCGCTGTCGTCCGTGCTCGACGCGGCGAAGGGGGGCGCCGGCACCCTGCTCCGCGCCGCCGTCGCGGCCGGTCTGCTGCTCGCCGCGATCGACGTGCTCGTGGTCGTGCGGCGCAACCGCAAGCGCACGATGATGACGAAGCAGGAGGTCAAGGACGAGTCGAAGCGGACCGACGGCGACCCGCTCGTGAAGTCCCAGCGACGCTCCCGGCAGCTCGCGATGAGCCGCAACCGGATGGTCGCGGCGATCGGTGACGCCGACGTCGTGATGACGAACCCGACGCACTTCGCCGTCGCGCTCCGGTACGAGCCCGGGAAGTCGGCTCCCCGCGTCACGGCGAAGGGCGCCGGTCCGGTCGCCGACGTCATCCGTGCGAAGGCCGAGGAGTGCCGGGTGCCCATCGTCCGCGACGTCCCGCTCACCCGTGCGCTGCACGCCGCGTGCGACCTCGGCCAGGAGGTCCCGGTCGACCTCTACACGCCCGTCGCCCGCGTCCTGTCCTTCGTGATGACCCTCAAGGCCCGCGGTGCCGCGTCCGGCACGCACGCGGCCCCGCGCCCGACGACGCCCGACGAGGTCGCCACCGTGCTCGACCCCGCCACGCTCAGCGGCGACGCCCGCCCGCGGCGCCTCCGCGCACCCCGTCCCACCGACCGTTCCACCAGCCCGTCCACCGAAGGGGCACCCGCATGAACCGCAAGGACCTCCCCAAGCTCGCCGTCCCGGTCTTCATCGTCGGCATCGTCCTGCTGCTGATCCTGCCGGTGCCGTCGTTCCTGCTCGACGTGCTCATCATCCTGAACATCCTGCTGGCGCTGGTGATCCTCCTCACGACGCTGTTCGTGAAGAAGCCGCTCGACTTCTCGGTGTTCCCGTCGCTGCTGCTCGTCGCGACGCTCTTCCGCCTCGGCCTCAACGTGGCGTCGACCCGCCTGGTGCTCGGCGAGGGCTTCGCGGGCGACGTCATCCAGGCGTTCGGGCACGTCGCCGTGTCGGGGTCGATCATCATCGGCTCGGTCGTCTTCCTCATCCTCGTCGTCATCCAGTTCGTCGTCGTCACGAAGGGCGCCGAGCGCGTGGCCGAGGTCGGCGCCCGCTTCACCCTCGACGCGATGCCCGGCAAGCAGATGGCGATCGACGCCGACCTCAACGCCGGGCTCATCACCGACGCCGAGGCCAAGGAGCGTCGCGCGGCGGTCTCCGCCGAGGCCGACTTCTACGGCGCGATGGACGGTGCGTCGAAGTTCGTCAAGGGTGACGCCATCGCCGGCATCCTCATCCTGGTCATCAACATGCTCGGCGGCGTCGCCATCGGGATGCTGCAGAACGGGCTCTCGATCACCGACGCGCTGTCGAAGTACGGCATCCTGACGATCGGCGACGGGCTCGTGTCGCAGATCCCCGCGCTCCTCATGGCGGTGTCGACCGGCATGATCGTCACGCGGTCCGGCGCGGAGACCGAGATCGGTGCCTCCGCGACGACGCAGCTCACGCAGTCGCGGAACGCGCTGACGATCGCCGGTGTCGCCGCGATCGCGATGGGCTTCATCCCGGGCATGCCGATCGTGCCGTTCCTGCTCATCGGCGCCGGGCTCCTGTTCGCCGGGTGGCGGCTGTCGCGGCAGGCGAAGGAGCGGGAGGCCGCCGCCGCACAGCAGCAGGCCCTCGAGGCCGCCGCGCCCTCGTCGGACTCGCCGGAGGACCTCCTCGAGCAGATGCGCGTGCACGCCCTCGAGATCCTGCTCGCGCCCGACCTCGTCGACATGGTGTCCGGCTCGTCCGACGACCTCCTCGGCCGGGTCCGCGCGCTCCGGCGGAAGATCGCGGTCGACATGGGCATCGTCGTGCCGCCCGTCCGCACCCGGGACAGCATCGAGCTCCCGCCGTCGACCTACGCGATCCGCATCGCCGGCGTCGAGGCCGGTCGGGGCACCGCACCGGCCCGGAGCGTCCTGGCGCTCGGCGACCAGCTCGACGGGCTCCCCGGCGCCGTCACCGTCGAGCCGGTGTTCGGCCTCGCCGGCAAGTGGGTGCCCGCCGAGCTCCGGCACGCCGCGGAGATGACCGGCGCGACCGTCATCGACCGCGTCTCCGTGCTCGTCACGCACCTGCAGGCCGTGATCGGCGACAACGCCGCCCGGCTGCTCACGCGCGAGGACGTCAAGGTGCTCACCGAGGGCGTCAAGCAGGTCAACCCCGCGGCGGTCGAGGAGCTCGTGCCCGGCATGCTCTCCCTCGCCGAGGTCCAGCGTGTCCTGCAGGGGCTGCTCGTCGAGCGCGTGCCGATCAACGACCTCGGCCGCATCTGCGAGGCGCTGACGCTCCGCGCGAAGGTCTCCACCGACCCGGAGGGCCTCGTCGAGGCCGCCCGTGCCGCCCTCGGTCCGGCGCTGCCCGCGCGGCACGCCGAGGCCGGGACGCTGCGGGTCATCATGATCGACCCGCTGCTCGAGCAGGCCATGCTCGAGGGACTCCGCCCCTCCGAGCAGGGCAGCCAGATCGTGCTCGACGCGCACCGCATCGAGCAGGTGCTCGGCTCGCTCCGCGACGCCGTCCGCAGCGTCGAGGAGCAGGGCCTGTCCGCCGTCCTCGTCTGCGCGCCGCAGCTCCGCCCCGCCGTGCACCGGATGGTGTCGGCGCAGGCGAACGGGCTGCCCGTGCTGTCGTACCAAGAGGCCACCGCTGCGGGCTCCACCATCGAGACCGTGGGGGTGGTCCGTGCCGCCGATCCGATCGCTGCGTGAGGGCCCGACGCTCGAGGCGGTGCGCGACGCCGTCCGGGCCGAGTTCGGTGCCGGCGCCCGCATCGTCTCCGCCGAGCGCGTCACGTCGCCCGGCATCGGCGGGATGTTCCGGCGGTCGCACGTCGAGGCCGTCGTCGAGGTCCCGGACCCGCTCGACCCGCCGACCGCCCGCGTCGCCATCGCGGACGGGCCGGTCGTGCGCGTCGGGATCGCGGCGCTCCTCGCCGACGCCGAGGCCGCCGAGGCGCGGATCGCCGCGGGCGACGGCACGGCGACGACGCGGGCCGACGCGTTCGCGTCGGTGCTCGACGGCTTCGCGGCGGACGGGATCACGACGAGCGCCCCGCGCCCCGACCGGGCCGTCGCCGACGCGGGCCGGGTCGACGGGGGTGGGTCGCGCCTCCAGGACGGGACGGAGCTGCCGGGAGGCGCGGTGCCGGTCACCGCGCCCGTGACGGACGTGCCGGTGGTCACCGCCCTGCCGCCGGTGCTGCCCGTCCCGCCGGTCCCGACGGCGCTCCCGGTGCAGGCGGTCCCGACGGCGCTCCCGGTGCCGGCCGTGCTCCCGCTGCCGGCCGTGCTCTCCGCGGACGGCGACCTCGTCCTGCTGGTGGGACGGCCGACGGACGTCGACGCGGCGGCCGGCGTCTTCGCCGGACGCCACGGCCTGCGACCGACCGACGCCGCGGACCGGCGGTCGGGCATCCTCGCGCGCGCCGACGGGGTCCGGAACGGCCACGCGCTGCTCGGGGTCGCCGCGTGGGACGACGCGGCCACGACGGAGGGACTCGCGGCCGACCAGGTGTGGGTCGTCGTCGACGTCGGACGGAAGCCCGAGGACACGCGGAGCATGGTCGCCGCGGTCGCCGCGAGGACCACGGTCGCCGGTGTCGTCGCGATCGGGGCGGGGGAGACCGCCACGCCGGAGTCGGTGCACCTGATGGGGGTGCCCGTCCTGTCGCTAGGCTGACGGGGTGCTGGTACTCACGCGGAAGGTCGGCGAGCGGATCCTCGTCGGTGACGACATCGTCATCACGGTGCTCGACAGCCGCGGCGACGGCGTCCGGATCGGCATCGACGCACCGCGCGGGGTGAAGATCCAGCGCGAGGAGGTCGTCCGCGCCGTGATCGAGGCGAACGCCGAGGCCGCTGCGGCCGCCGCGAGCGGTACCGGGTCGGTCGGAGCGGACGACGCCGAGGCGCGCCTGCGTGCCGCGCTCGGCGAGCGTCGGCGCCGCGACGACGCCTGATCCGGGCTACCGCAGACCGATCGCCGCCCAGGCGGCGAGGCCCGCCCAGCAGATGCTCGTGAGCGTGCCGACGATGAACCGTTCCCGCGCCTCCGCCGAGTCGAGTTCGCTGAAGCGCCCGAGGCCCTTGACCGCGATCACCGCGGCGACGATCTCGAGTCGACCGACGAGCACGGCACCGACGACCGCGAAGCGTTCGAGGAAGCCGATCGCGGCACCGCCGCGGAGCACCTCGGGGCGGCGGCGCGCGACGGCCGGCTCGTCGGCACGCGAGACGAGGATGCCGCCGTGCGGACCGCGTTCGACCCCGTCGCGGACCGCCAGGGTCAGGACGGCCCCGGTGACGGCACTGCCCGCGAGCACCCCGACGGCCGCGACGGCGGTGACGGCGAGCACGCGGACGGCCGTCGTGGGGGCGGCGGGGACGAGCTCGAGCAGGTGCCCGCCGAGCACGACGACGACGGCGACGAGCGCCGGGACGGCCCGGACGAGCGGGGGCACGCGGTGCACGACGCTGAAGACGGCGACGACGAACAGGACGACCGACCCGACGATCCAGGGCGTCATGCCGGCAGGTCCGCTTCGGCGAGCAGGCGCACGAGGGCCGCGTGGACGGCGTCGTCCGAGCGGAGGTCCGCGGCGGTCCACCGCTTCGCGACCGCCTGCGGGGTGATCCCGAGCAGCCGGGCGGCCTCGGTCCGCGAGTGGCCGTCGCGCACGAGGTCGGCCAGCTCCCAGCCCTCGGGGGACCGGCGCTCGCGCGCCCGGACGGTCTGGGCGACGAGCGGCTCGACGTCGGCCGTGCGGAGGCGCCGGTCACCGGCCACCTCGAGCGCCACGTGCTCGGGGACCTCCTTCGCACGCTCGACCGCGTCGCGCGCCCGGACGAAGGCCTCGCCCCGGGCCGCCCGCGTGGACTCCGGGAGCGGTTCCTCGACGTCGCCGATGCCGACGCCGACGCTCCAGCCGCCCGCACGCGACAGGGCGAGGACGACGTCGAGCGCGGCGGCCGCGTCGTCGAGCAGGAACTGGAACTCGTCGCCCGCCGTGCGTTCGGGTGCGAGGACGAACCGGTCGCCGACGGCGTCGCGGACCGACCGCATCGCCGTCTCGACGCGGTCGTCGCCCGAGCGACTCCCCACCTGGTCCACCGTCACCGCGTACACATCGCCTCCGCCGTCAACCCTACAAGGTTGATTCCGGCGGTATCAACCCTCCGGGGTTGATCACGGCCGCGGCTTCTTCTCCTGCTCGGGCAGCCGTCCCGCTGCTGCCTCGGCCGCGAACCAGGCGGCGGCCTCCTCCTGCCGGGCACGCTCCTCGCCGAGGGCGATCGGCGCGCGGACGTGCTCCGGGGCGTAGCCGAACGACTCGACGAGCTGCGGCACGACCGGACGGATCCGGGCGACGAGGCGGTCGACGTACGCCGAGACCGCACGGGCTCGCTGCGCCGTGAGCCGACCGTGCAGGAGGTGCCAGTCGAGGTGCTGCTCGAGCAGCCCGAGGGCGAACAGGTCACGGAGCCAGACCAGGACACGGCGGGTGTCCCCGGGGGCGACCGACTCGATGGCCTCGGTGAAGGCGTCCCACTGCATGAGCTCGGCGTGCGCCTTCGCGGCCTCGATGAGCTCGTGCTGGGAGCGGTTCAGCAGCTTCGCGGCGCGGGCGCGGTCCTTGCCCGCCGAGGCCAGGCGCATGCCGATCTCGGCGACCATCGTGTCGACACGGCCGGCGAGCAGGGCGCGCTGCGTGCGCGGGTCCTGCAGGTCGGTGACGCTCGCCGCGAGGGACCCGCGGTCGGCGACGGTCTGCCCGAGTCGTCGCAGGCCGGACGCGTCCGCGAGCTTCGACGCGGCCTGGGCGGCCACGAACCGCGCGGTGGACGTGGCGTCTCGCGGGGCCCGGGCGCGGAAGTCGGTGAGCAGTCGCTTCCCGACCAGCTGCAGCAGGATCGTGTTGTCGCCCTCGAAGGTCACGTAGACGTCGAGGTCCGCGCGCAGCCCGGTCAGGCGGTTCTCGGCGAGGAAGCCGGCCCCGCCGCAGGCCTCGCGGCACTCCTGCAGGGTGTCGAGCGCCGACCAGGTCGACATCGACTTGAACGCCGCCGCCTGGGTCTCGAGGTCCTCGCGGCGCTCCGGTGTGTCCTTCCGTCCGCTGAAGACGTCGTCGAAGGTGTGCAGGAGCTGCTCGTGCGCGAACGACTGCGCGAACACCGTGGCCAGGCGCGGGATCAGCCGACGCTGGTGGCGCCCGTAGTCGAGCAGGACGCCCTCGTCACCGCCACCGGTCGGGAACTGCCGACGCTCCGCGGCGTACGTCAGCGCGATCTGCAGCGCGAGCTTCTGCGCGACGACCGCGGCACCGTCGAGCGACACCCGCCCCTGCACGAGCGTGCCGAGCATGGTGAAGAACCGACGACCGGGCGAGGCGATCGGCGAGCTGTACGTGCCGTCCTCGGCGACGTCGCCGTAGCGGTTCAGCAGGTTCGTCCGGGGAACCCGCACGTGGTCGAACCACAGGCGGCCGTTGTCGATGCCGTTCAGGCCGCCCTTGACGCCGTCGTCCTCGCCGCCGACGCCGGGCAGGAACGCACCCGCGTCGTCGCGCAGGGGGACGTAGAACGCGTGCACGCCGTGGTCGACGCCCTGCGTGACGAGCTTCGCGAACACGACGGCCGCCCGGCCGTGCAGTGCGGCGTTGCCGATGTAGTCCTTCCACGCGCCGCGGAACGGCGTGTGGACCACGAACTCCTGCGTCGCCGCGTCGTAGGTGGCGGTCGTGGCGATGCTCTGGACGTCCGAGCCGTGCCCGGTCTCGGTCATCGCGAAGCAGCCGGGCACGTCGAACCGGATGATGCCGGGCAGGAACTCCCGGTGGTTGCGCTCGGTGCCGAGGTGGTGGACGGCGGAGCCGAACAGGCCCCACTGCACGCCCGCCTTGATCTGCAGCGAGGGGTCCGCCGTCGTCAGCTCCTCGAACGCCGCGAGGTTGCCGCCGTGGTTCTCCTGACCGCCGAACTCGGTCGGGTACGGCCGCTGGATGGCCCCCGCGTCGACGAGCACGCGGAGCTGCTCGAGCGTGCGGGCGCGGTGCTCGGGGACCGGCTGGCCCTCGATCTTGTGCAGGCCCGGGTCGAGGGTGAGCCGACGGGAGATCCGGCGGTCCTCCGCCCAGCGTCCGAGCAGGAGTTCGCCGAGCAGCGTCGTGTCGATGCGGACGTCGGTGTCCGTCGCGCCGACCGGGGTACCCGCCGCCGGGTCGCCGGTGGCGTCGGCGTCGGGGGCCTCGGCCGCGGGCGTCGAGGTGAGGTGTGCGGGAGCGGTGTCGACCATGGGGGAGCCTTCCTGGACTGCGCTGACCGTGTTGCACTCCACACGCTAGGCACTGCGACCGTGTGTTCGTCGAACGCCGTGCGGGTGCACAAGCGGGACCGACGGACCCCGACCACGGTCGTGGGAACCCTCCAAGACCCGCCGGAGCCGGGTTGTGCGGACTCCGACCCGATTGGCCCGTCGGCGGTGGGTCGGGGCACGATGGAGGGATGTCCCGCACCACCCCGGCGAGCGCTCCGGCGCAGCCACGCACCTTCTTCGGGCAGCCCTTCGAGCTGTCGACGCCCTTCGCGGTGGAGCTCTGGGAGCGGTTCTCGTTCTACGGGATGCAGGGCATCGTCCTCATCTACATGTACTACACCGTCACGCGCGGCGGGCTCGGCATCGACGAGGGCATCGCGAACGGCATCATGGGCGCGTACGGCGGGGCCGTCTACCTCTTCACGATCATCGGGGCCTGGGTCGCCGACCGGTTGATCGGTGCCGACCGGACCCTGTTCGGCAGCGCCGTCGTGGTCATGGCCGGGCACATCGCGCTCGCGCTCATCCCGGGCGTGACCGGGGTCGGGGTCGGGCTCGTGCTCATCGCCCTCGGGTCCGGCGGGCTCAAGGCCACCGCGACGACGATCGTCGGCGGCCTCTACAGCCGGGACGACCCCCGACGCGATGCCGGCTTCTCGCTCTACTACCTCGGCGTCAACCTCGGCGCGTTCGCCGGCCCCCTCCTCACCGGCCTGCTGCAGTCGACGCTCGGGTTCCACTTCGGCTTCGGCCTCGCCGCGGTCGGCATGGCCGCCGGCCTCGTGCAGTACGGCATCCGCCGCCGGAAGCTGCCCGAGTCGGTGCGGCACGTCACGAACCCGGTCGACCGTCGTCGCCTGCCGCTCGTCGGCGGACTCGTCGTCGTCGCCCTCGCGGTGGTCGTCGCAGCCGTGCTGACCGGACTGCTGAACGTCGGCAACCTGCCGACCGTGGTGGTCGCCGTCGTCGTGGTCGCGACCATCGCCTACTTCGTCGTGATCCTCACCAGCGGCATCACCGCCGACGAGCGCTCCCGCGTGCTCGCGTTCATCCCCCTGTTCATCGCGAGCGCGGTCTTCTGGTCGCTCTACCAGCAGCAGTTCACCGTCGTGACGCAGTACTCCGACCAGCGCCTGGACCGGTCCCTCGGCGGGTGGGAGATGCCCGTGTCCTGGGTGCAGTCGATCAACCCGGTGTTCATCATCGTGCTCTCCGGAGTGGCCGCGGCGATCTGGACCAAGCTCGGCGACCGCCAGCCGTCGACCCCGACGAAGTTCGCGCTCGGCACCGGCATCATGGGCATCGCGTTCCTGCTGTTCCTGCCCTTCACCGGCACCGGCGAGAACGGCACGCCGCTGCTCGCCCTCGTCGCGATCCTGCTCGTCTTCACGATCGCCGAGCTCCTGCTCTCCCCGGTCGGGCAGTCCGTGGCGACGAAGCTCGCGCCGCCGCGCTTCCAGACGCAGATGGTGGCGCTGTTCTTCCTCTCGGTCTCGCTCGGCACCGCGGCGACCGGGGTGCTCTCGCAGTACTACTCGCCCACGAACGAGGCGCCCTACTTCACGGTGCTCGGCCTCGTCGCGGTCGCGGTCGGCGTCGTCCTGCTGCTCTGCGCGAAGCCCGTGCTGCGGCTCATGCGCGGCATCCGCTGACGGCTCGTCGTGTCCCGGTGCCGGAGGCGTGATCCGGTAACCTGGACACCGGCCAGGACGGCCACCGCCACACCGGCCCCGGAACGCAAGGAGTCACAATGCTCGAACTCATCGCAGGCATCATCATCGGCGTCGGCGTGCTCGGCGGCGTGGGCCTCTGCATGGCGGTCGCCGCCATGCTCAAGAGCGGCAACGAGGAGTACTAGGCCTCGTCCACCGCTGCCGGTTCGACCGGCACCAACTGACGACCCAGGACGGTCGCGCGCTCGAAGGGGCCGCGGCCGTCCTGCGTGTACGCGGGCTCGTCGAAGGCGACGGTCCACGTGCGCTGCAGGCCGCCGAGCTGCACGCCGCCGGGTGCCACGATCACCCCGATCGGTTCGTCCGCCCACTGCTCGCCGCCGTGCTCGAGGGTGACGACCTGCACCAGGGCGCCGATGCCGAGCCCGCCGGAGTCGTCGGGGCGGGGGTCGGGGGAGCGTCGTCCGAACACGCGCCCACCGTACCGTGCCCCGCCGCCGATGCGCCCCGCCGGGCGCGCGAGCGGGCAGGACACGCCGCGCGCGTCACGCCGGGCGGGCGTTCCCTGTCGCCAGGCTGCGCCGAGCGTGACGGATCCTGCCCGCTCGCCGGGACTCGCCGTGGCACCGGCGACGCGACGGACGGGAGGCGCCGGACGGGCTGGCACCGCCCCTCCCGACCGGCGAGTGGGCAGGACGCGCCGCGGCCGGTCCGGCGGGTGGGCGGGACACGCCGCGGCCGGTCCGCCGAGTGGGCGTTCCCTGTCGCCAGGGTGCGCCGAGCGTGACGGATGCTGCCCGCTGGCCGCCGCGGTTCGTCGACTCGCCGCGTGCGTGGCGCGGGGGTCTCAGGAACGGGACGGTCCGGCGCCGACATGCCGGAATCGTGGAACCTCGGCGCTGGCATGTGGACGCGGCGGACGGGAGGCTCGTGGCGGGAGCGCGCCGCGCCTCCCGTCCCGCCGACGGTCGCGCTCACCGCCGCGCGACTCCTCGGGGTTCCAGGACTCGCCGCGTGCAGGACGCCGGGGTCGCAGGACTGCGTCCGGCGCGCCTCGAGATGCCGCAATTGCGGAACCTCGGACTCGCCGCCGGCCGCGCCGCGCCGCCCTACGCCCGGGCGATCTCCGTGATCGACGAGTGGCCCGTCTCGGGGTGCTTCCGCATCGACAGCAGGCGCTCCATCGACGGCTCGAGCGCGGTGACCTTGTCGAGCGGGGCACTCACCACGAGCTGGAACCCGAGCCGGAGCCACGCCGTCACGGCACGCCCCGCGAACTCCGAGTCCGCCTTGATGAACGCCTCGTCGAGGAACACCGGCGCGAAGCGGGGCCGCGGCCGGGTCTCGTCGCCGAGCTGGTAGCGGAGCGCCGCCCCGACGATGAACGCCACGAGCTCCTGCGTCTCCCCGCCGGACTTGTCGCCGAGCGACGAGTACACACCGAGGTCGTTGCCCTCGGTGTCGTAGCGGACCGCGGTGATCTCCATGTGCCGCCGGACGTCGAGCACGGCGTCGCGCTGGGTGGTGCGTCCGCGGGCGGCGCCGGGCTCGGGCCGGATGACGGCCATGAAGCGCCGGAGCCGGCGGAACCGGGTCTCGAGCACGTCGTCGGTGAGCTCGGTGTCGACCGAGGCCGAGAGCGCCCGGAGCTCCCGGCGGAAGGCGGTGACGTCCTCGCGGGTGACCCGGCGGATCTGGATCTTCAGGCGGTCCCGGTTCGCCCCGAAGGGCAGCTCGCGGAGGATCTCGTTGACCGGTTCGAGCCGCTCCTCGATCTCGACGACCGCCCGGTCGAAGGCACCGGCGAGCGGCACGAGGTCCTCGCCGCTCCACTGCGACAGCCGACGACGCCACTCGCTGCGGCGTGCGTGGAGGCCCGTCGCGACGATCTGGTCGAGGATGGCGGCGTAGTCCGGGTACGAGGCGACCCCGGTGCCGAGGTTCGGGTCGGGCCACGCGTCCTGGTAGCGCTGGAACGTCAGCGTGAGCGCGGTGGACGCCGCCGCGGCGCCGTCGAGTGCCTGCGCGAGCCGTTCCTCGAGCCGTCGGCGCAGCCGGCGGGTGGCGTCGTCGAAGCCGTCGATGCCGTCGGGCGCGCCGACCTCCGCGAACGTCTCGGTGAGCAGCCGCGACTGCTCGGCGTCCGGCAGCGACTCCGGGGTGTCCTCGAAGCGCGCCAGGATCTCGGCCGCGGCGTCCTGCCCGTCGACGAGCACGGCGTGGCGCTCCTCGAGCCGGGTGACGCTGAGCCGTGCGGCCGCGCGGCGGTCGGCCGCCTCGTCGAGGGAGCGACGGAGCCGGGCGACGGACTCGCGCAGGGTGCGGAGGCCGTCGTCGGCGGCGAGCAGCGCCTGGCGCTCGGCGTCGAGCCGGGCGAGGGACTCCTCGATGCCGACGACGTCGATGCCGTCCCACGTCGTGTCGACCACGTGCTGGTGTGCGGCGCGCAGGGCGTCGAGCGCGGCGATGTCCTGGGCGACGTCGGTGCGGCGGGCCTCGAGCGTCGTCAGGTCCTGTGCGATCGCGGCGAGCTCCTGCTCGACGGACGCGACCCGGGCCTCGTTGGTGAAGCCGATGACGTTCGACTGCCGCCGGTCACCGTGCGCTCCGCGACGCCCGTCGCGGAGCTGGCCCGACAGCGTCACCCGACGACCCTCGCCGCCGAGCTCGGCGGCCGATGCGACGCACCGGGCGTCGATCCGGTCGGACTCGATGCGTTCGCGCACCCAGGTGCTGAACGGCGAGTCCTTGACCGCGAGCTTGCCGGACACCATCGCGGGGTCGCCGTCGAGGTCGAGGTGCGGCCCCGTCGGCACGCCCTCGAACTGCACCCGCACGGGCAGCTGGAGCGAGTCGATCGCGGCGCTGAAGGCCGAGAGCTGGTCGGCGTCGACGAGCAGCGTGCGGGCCACCGGGGCCAGGACGGACTCGATCGCGGTGCGCCACTGCTCCTCGGCGGGCAGCACGTCGAGGAGCTCGGCGACGAAGGGCAGTGACTCCGGGGCGATCCCGGCGGCCCGGGCCATCGCGAGCCGGGCCTCGTGCATCGGAAGCGGCATGGCGCCCTGCCGGTGCTCGAGCGACCGGCGCTCCTGCCGGAGGGTCCGCTCGCGGTCGAGGAGGGGGTACTCCTCGCGGGTCAGGGCGTCGCGCCGGTCGTCCAGCTCGGAACGGGCCGCGACGTACGCCCCGAGGAACCCGTGCGACGCGCCCTGCGCCCGCGTGAAGTCGGCCTCGGTGGCGAGCGACAGGTCGAGCGTCGCCGTGCGTTCGTCGAAGGTCCGACGTGCCCGTGCCACGACGTCCCGCTCGCGCGTGCGGCGGTCGATCCGGTCCTCGAGCTGGGCGAGCGCGTTGCCGCCCTGGTCGCGGAGTCGTCCCTCGGCCTCCCGGAGCTCGACCTCCAGTGCGCCGTGGCGTGCCTCGGTCGCGGCGACGTCGGCGCGCGCGGCTGTCCGCTCCCGGCCGTTCCGCTCGACCTCGGCGTCGAGCAGCGCGCGCTTCCGCGAGGCGGTCCAGTGCGCGAACGGCGACACCTCGGCACCCGTGGCGATGCCGTCGAGGGCGTCGGCGGCCGCCTTCGCGCGGGCGATCTCGTCGTGCAGTCCGACGATGGGCGAGAGGATGCGCACCTTGCGCTCCTCGGTGTCCATCGCCTCGTACGCCTCGTCGAGCGCGGAGAAGTGCGCGAGTGCCCGGTCGGCGGCCTCGTACGTACCGGGGGTCTCGAGCACGAGCGACTTGTACAGCGCGTCGACGGTGGGCAGGTGCTGCCCCGCCTGGATGCGGGCGAGCAGCCGCATCGCCCGGTTGCCGCCACCCGAGTCACCGATGCCGAGCCGCGTCTGCAGCGTGTACGCGAGCTCCTGGTAGGTGTCGCGCACGACGAGCCCCGGCACCCGGCCGGTCAGCTCGAGGTGGTGGAACCGCGACGGCACGAACTCCTCGAGCCGGCGCAGGTCGAAGGTGTCGTCGACGGTCGCCATCGTCATCTGGATGTCGCCGACGCCGCGCGCCCGCTTCGGGACGAGGTAGGCGCGGAGCACGGTGAAGCGCCGCTCGTCGTCGTTGCGGAAGGTCACCGCGACCGCGCCCCACGTGGTCTGGTCGTCGCCGCGGAGGTTCACGTCGCGCAGTGCACCGGTCTCGGGGTCGCGACGGGTGTCGACCTTGCCCCGCAGGTACGTCAGCAGGTTGCGCTGGTCGGCACTCCGGGCGCGGCCGGTCGTCGCGTCGTTCGAGGCACCGTTGAAGGGCACGTCCGACGGCATCATGACGGCGAGGTAGGCGTCCATGAGCGTCGACTTGCCGGTGCCCGACGCGCCCGAGATGAGGGTCGCGGTGCCGGACAGCTCGACGTGCCGGTGGCCGTGGAAGCCGCCCCAGTTGACGACCTGCATCGACTCCGCGCGCCACTGCGCGACGGTGTCGAAGAGCGCGGGGGTGACGGAGCCGTCGATCGCGGTGTCGGTCATGCGTCCGTCTCGCCTTCGTCGTCGGTGTCGGTCGGGTCGGCCGGGAGGCCCGGGTCGCCGCCGTCGGTCGGCTCGCCACGGTCGGTGGTCGCGCTGGTCAGCCAGCGGTCGAGTTCGCGGAGCTGCTCGAGGGGGAGCAGCACCTCGACGACGCTCGCGACGCGGAAGCGGTCGGGGTCGGTGGTGCGGATGAGGATCCGGGCCGTGACGAGGCGCTCGACGGCCTTCGCGACCCGGGCCTCGTCGCGGGTGCGGTCGGTGGTCGCGGGGAGGAAGCCGGACACGTGCCCGAGGATCTCCGACCGGTCGACGACGACCTGGTCGAGGCCGGGACGGGTGTCGGCCCGCAATCGCATGCGCAGCCAGACGAGGACGATCGTCTCCTCGCGGGTGTACGGCACGTCGCGCAGCAGGGTCGGGAACGCGCGGCGCTGGCTCTCCGAGCGGGCCTGGCGCTTCCACGCGACCTCGCGGTCGCCGTCGACGTGCAGCTCGAGGAACAGGTCGTTGAGCCGCGACCGGAGCTGGTGCTCGCCGTCGGTGATCGCGCGCCACTCGTCGGCGTGCGTCCGCGCACTGACGTAGGTGTGACGCAGGAGCGCGACCAGGGCACGCCGCTGCGGTTCGTCGAGCCGGCCCTCGTCGCCCTCGAAGAGGGCGAAGCTGGTCTCGTCGCGCTCCTCGCGCTCGTCGTCCACGTCGTCCGTCCGGAACCCGTCCGCGGGGACCGCGTCGATGGTGTCGGGGTCCGTCTCGTCGACGGGAGCCGGCGTCGTGTCGCTCACCGTGCCTCCAGGCCGTTGTCGTCGTCGTGCTGGTCGTCCGGCCGCGCGGGGGTCAGTGCGGCGACCGGCATGTGGAAGGTGACCGTCTCGCCGTCGGGACGCACCGTGCGGTGCGGCACGACGTGCGCGGCCGTCTCGAAGTCGTCGTTGCCGGTGAGCAGGTGCGCGAGGCCGAAGAGCTCGACGGGCCGGCGCTGCTCCGGCGGCAGGGCGTGGAACGCCGACGCACTGTCCGAGGCGCTGCCGAGCGCCGCTCGGAGCTCGGCGAGCAGCGGGCCACCGTGGCGACGGAGCGACTCGACGTCGAGCTCCTCGAAGACGTCGTCGTCGGGCTCCTCGATCGGCGGCGGCACCGTGTCGTTGTCGGGGTCGTGGAGCCGCTCGCGGAGCGTGCCGACCTCGGCGGTGGCGGGCAGCAGGCCGAGCGGCACGCGGTCGCGGGCGGTCCCGGAGTCGATCCAGGCCGCCAGCCCGCGGTTCACCGACCGGAGGACGGCCTCGAGCTCGCGGTCGCGGACGACGTCGTGCGCGACGATCTGGTCGCGGAGGGTCGCGGTGAGCTGACGGCGCTGGGCCAGGACGTCCTCGATGCCCTGGCGGAGGATGCTCACCGTGTTCCGGAACGCCCGCCGCTCGCCCGCGGCGAGGGACTCGGCGAACGGGTGCGCGAGGATCACGGCGATGTCGTCGCGGAGTCGCACGAGCAGGGCGTCGTCGCGCAGCAGCTCGAAGGCCCCCTCGAAGGCGCGGCCCTCGGGCGTGGCCTGCATGAGGTCGTCGGTGCGGGCGAGGTAGTCGTCGAGGATCTCGCCGATCGGCCGGACCTCCTGCCGGAAGTCCTCGACGATGGAGCGGTGCATGGTCGCGACCGCCTCCTCGACGCGCTTGAAGTCGCTCGGGAGCTGGCGGATGAGGTCCGAGATGTTCGTGTAGCCATCGCGCATCCGGGCGTCGTCGACGGCCTCGACGACCTCGCCGCGCACCAGTCGGTCACGCTCGGCCTGCAGCTCGGCGATCTGCGCGTCGAGCCGTCGCACCTGCACCTCGGGGTCGGGTTCGGCGCGGGCGGCCCACCGGTGCACCGCGTCGACGATCATCGCCAGGCGGCTCTCGCTGATCAGGGCGCGGTCGGCGCTCAGGGCGTCGACGAGGCTCAGGGCCTCGAGGGCGTGGCTCGTCAGCGAGTACTGCTCGTCGCCGTCGGGGGAGTTCGAGCGGACGAGCCACTGCGCCGCGACCCAGTCCCGGCAGAGCGCGCGGCCGTTCGGACGCGCGTCGACGTCCCCCTCGGCCTGGTCGCTCGCCGGGACCCGGGCACCCGTGGCCTGCAGCCGGGCGACGTGCTCCTCGACCTGCAGGTGCATCCGGTCCGCGGGGACGTACTGCACGTCGCGGTCGAACACCGTCCGGAACACGGCGATGACGGCGGCGCTCGTGGGACGGGACATTAGCCGGAGGGTCGGGCGGTCGAGCACCGCGCGCACGCGGGAAAACTCGAGGTCGACGTCGGTCATGGGTCCTTGGGTGGTGCGTGTGATCGGAGAAACAACAGGAGCCCGACGCGTGGGCGCCGGGCTCCTGTTGGGTGTTCTTCGGGCCCTCAACGGGCACGTGGGCGATACCAGACTCGAACTGATGACCTCTTCGGTGTGAACGAAGCGCGCTACCAACTGCGCCAATCGCCCCCTGCACTTGCGTGCCAGTCGATAGTAGCGGACGTTGGGCGGTCGGCCGAACACGGCGTGCGCCCCGGGTGTGGCGCGGTCGCTCGGGTGGGGTGGGACGGACCCGTGTTCGTCGGGGGCGGGCGTTCCCGGTGCCTGCGGCCTGGTCGGAGCGGGCGGCCCTGGTGCCTGGTCGGAGCGGGCGTCCCTGGTCGGTCCGGGCGCACCTGGTCGATCGGGATCACCAGGTACGCCCGTTCCCGCTCGGCATCGCAACCGTCATGGGAAGGAACGGGCACCGGCATGCGTCCGCCCGGCGCTCCCGCGGGCCCCGATCGGCGTGAACACGGGGGACACGCCCGGTGAACGGGGAGGATTTTGGCGGATGGGTCCCGGTTCGTATAGAGTTCTTCTCGTCGCCGCGACAGCGGGCAGACAAGAGCGGCCCGGCCAGGCAAGATCAAAGGGGCGTTCGAAGTGCGGATGTGGCGCAGTGGTAGCGCATCACCTTGCCAAGGTGAGGGTCGCGAGTTCGAATCTCGTCATCCGCTCGAGTGTGGGAGTCTTCGGACGACCACGACTCACCAGAGGGTATCCCACCGTTCGGGTACTCACGGAGACGTGAACCTCGATGGTGGGGTGGCCGAGAGGCTAGGCAGCGGCCTGCAAAGCCGTCCACGCGGGTTCGAATCCCGTCCCCACCTCCAGTTCCACACTCCTCTGGGCGATTGGCGCAGCGGTAGCGCGCTTCCCTGACACGGAAGAGGTCACTGGTTCGATCCCAGTATCGCCCACCACGAGAAGACCCCCGGGAGACCGGGGGTCTTCGTGTTTCTGCGGCCGTGGCCGCGGGTCCACGGATCAGCGGTGGACGCTCCGGACGGTGCTCACGCGCAGGTCGTCGAACGTGCTCGTGAACCCGGCACCGCCGAGCGAGATCAGGCCGATGCGCGGGTGCGCCCCGAGGTCCGCCGTCCACGTGCCACCCCGGACGAAGTGCCGCCCGTCGTCGCTCGTGTACGCCGTGTACTGGTGCAGGCCGCCGACCACGCGGTGCACGATCCGCAGCGTGGTGCGGTCGCCGACCGGTCCGACCACCATGTTGCCGTAGGTCGGCGACCCGGCGGGCTGCGGCGAGACCTGCTTGCCGAACTCGGTCTGCCGGGTGTCGAAGATCGAGTTCGAGGTGAGACGGACGTAGTTGCCGTCGTCGCCGTACACGATGAGCCCGCCCTGCACGTAGTTCACCCCGTCGCCGGTCGCCGGCGTGTCCACCGCGACCGTCGTCTCGACGACGTAGTCGCCGCTCGGTGCCGGCTCGGCGAGCACGGACGCGAGGGGTGTCGTCGGCGGGTGGATGTCGGCGGCCTGCGTCTGCCAGCGCAGTTGCCCGCCGCCGACGGTCCACGTGGCCGGGTCGGGTTCGCGGATCCAGGAGAGCGTCGAGGGGAGCGAGGAGCCGTCGAAGGACGTCGACGCCGAGCGCAGCAGTCGGCCGGGCACGTCCGTCGCAGCACGGGTCGGTCGGTAGGTCGGCCGCTCGCCGCGCTGGGCGACCGGTCCGGGCTGCACGGTGTCGGACGGACCGGCGCCCCCGCGGACGACAGGCCACCCGTCGACCCAGTCGAGGGGGTCGATGAGCACGGGACGCTTCGTGTAGGTGCCCTGTCCGGCGTAGTAGGGGTCGTCGCGGTCGACCGCGTGGTAGACGATCCAGTCCTGACCGGCCAGGTCCGTGACCACCGTGTTGTGGCCGGTGCCGACCCAGCGGTTGCCGTTCTGCGCGAGGAGCGGGGTGCCGCCGACCCGGGTCGCCGTGATCGCGACACCGTCGCGGTCGGTGAAGGGACCGAGCGGGCTGCGGGACCGGGCGACGAAGACGCCGTAGCCGGTGAGGGCACCGTTGCAGCAGTTCGTGGCGGACCCCATGAAGTACCACCACCCGTCGTGGCGCATCAGGTAGGTGCCCTCGTAGCGGTTGTCGATCGCGATCTCGCGCTCGCTCGACGGCACCGAGCGCAGCCCGTCCGAGGTCAGGCGTCGCACGTTCACCCCGCCGAAGTAGCTGCCGAAGTACAGGTACGTGGATCCTCGGTCGGTGATCACCTCGGGATCGAACTCCCATCGCTGCCCGGTGCCGTTCGGCGCGGCCTGCGGGGCGACGACGGGGCCGCCCGAGTCGGTCCACGGTCCGGTCGGACTCGCGCTCGTGGCGACACCGACGGCCGAACCACCACCCGTGGTCGCGGTCGCCGTCGGGGTGTCCGACGCCGCGTAGTACAGGTACCAGCGGCCGTTGCGGTACACCACGTCGGGTGCCCAGACGCCGTTCGCGTCCCCGACCCACGCCGGCTTCGTGGTGAAGGCATCACCGACGTACGTCCAGTGGGACAGGTCCGTCGAGCGGTACGTGGGGACGACGTGCTGGACGAGCGATCCGTCCGGGTTCTTGTCCGTCGCGGTCAGCGCGTCGGTGGTGCAGTAGAGGTACCAGTTCCGGTCGCGCCCCACGCCGTGGACGACGGTCGGGTCGGCGCAGCTCGCGGCGGTCTGGCCGTCCGGCAGCGACAGCGTCATGGGGTTCTGGTGGTCCGGCGCGGCTGGACCACGTGCCGACGTCGTGCTGGCCGCCACCGCGGGTGCGGTGACGGCACCGGCCTGGAGGAACGTGGCGGCGAGCGCCGCGACCGTCGCGACGGTGAGGATCGCTTGCATGGGTCGGCGCACGGGTGACCTGCTCTCGTCGTCGAGGAGCGTGCTGATGTGCGCGAGCGTACGCCGCGCGCCGTCGGACGGTACCGACGGATCGTCCGGTCGGACGCCGACCGCACGGTGCCGGGCGCTTGCGGTGTTCCGTACGGATGCCTCCGGGGTGTTCCGTCGAGCCGGTCCTGGTGCCACCCTCGTCCCGGGCACGACCGACGGAGGTCGAGCACCGACCATCGGGGAGACCATGCAACGACCCACTCTGCTCGCCGTCGCGACCGCGTTCATCGCCGTCGCCGTGCTGACGACCGCCGCTCCGGCGGACGCAGCGCCCTCGCAGCCGTCAGCGCCCGCGCACGTGACGGTCACCGGTCAGGACGACTCCGCCACCGTGACCTGGTCGGCGGGTCCGCCGGTCCGGCGAGCGCACGTGACCGGGTACACCGTGTCCGTGACGCCGACGGCGAGACACCGACACCACAGCACT
Organism: Curtobacterium sp. NPDC089185; assembly: GCF_040685235.1. Classification (NCBI taxonomy): domain Bacteria; kingdom Bacillati; phylum Actinomycetota; class Actinomycetes; order Micrococcales; family Microbacteriaceae; genus Curtobacterium; species Curtobacterium sp. NPDC089185. The sequence continues at coordinate 80,164 of NZ_JBFBHK010000007.1, forward strand.
CAGACCGTCGGACCGCGGACGTTCTCGGCCCGGTTCGGACACCTCGCGGAGGCGACGACCTACACGTTCACCGTGCGCGCGAAGAGCGGTCGCGCGCTGAGCGCTCCGGTGTCGGTCCGGTACACCCGACCCGCTGCGCACGTCGAGTCGCTCTACGCGATCAACGAGGCCGGTGCGCTGGTCCGGCGTCCGGTCGCCGGCGGGACGTGGCAGACGATCACCGGGTCCGGCTCCGGGTACGCCGTCGACGGAGCGGGGACCGCCTACGTCGCCAGCGCCGACGGGCACACCATCACCGCCTACCCCGAGAGCGGCGGCAGCAAGGTGGTCGCGACCGGCGTCTCGGTGGCAGGCCGGGCGCTGCTCGCCGACGACGCCGGAGACCTGTTCTTCACCCAGTCGTGGTCCATCATCGAACTGCCGCACGGGTCGGCCACCACCCGGACGGTGGGACCGGGTGACGTCGTGGCAGTCAGCCCGAACGGGTGGCTCGCTGCGCAGACCAAGAGTGCGGCCGTGCTCGTGTACGACCCGTCCGGTGTCTGGCAGAGCATCCCGGGTGGGGTCTACAACTACCTGGTCGCCCTCGGTGTCGACACCTCCGGGAACGTCTACATCAGGAACCGGTCGACGGGCGGGAGCGGCTACTTCTCGGTGGACGTCGCCCCGACCGGATCGTCGTCCCTGACGAGCCTGCTCGAGCCGGACGGTGTGGTCGCCCTCTCCCGGACCGACGTCCTCAGTGCACTGCGAACCACGACGTGGTGCGCCGCGCCGTCCCGCGCCAGTGGCTCGTGCACCCCGGACACGCGGGTGAGCTCCCTGTGGCAGCGGACCGCGTCCGGGAGCGTGACCACCGTGCCGATCAGCGGGCTCGACATCGGATCCGACGCCGAGGCCGCCGCGGACAGCGCGGGTGACGTGTTCGTCTCGCCGACGGACGGCCCGAACACCGGGCTCGTGCGCGTCCCCGCCTCGGGCGGCGCGGTCGAGCAGCTCGACACCGCCACCTACGACGAGCTCAGCGTGCACTGACCGTCGCGCTGTCCCTCGGTCCAGCCTGCCAGCGGTCACCACGGTGGTCCTGGCAGGCTGAAGCCATGGGGTGGATGCAGCGCATGCCAACGTGGACAGCGGGGCTCGTGATGGCGGTCGCGTTCGCGGTCGCGTGGTTCGGCACCACGTTCCTCACCACGCCGGAGACCGGCCTCGGGGCGCGGGCGCTCACCTCGGCGTTCGTCGGGACCCTGTACGGGGTCGGCATGGGCCTCTGGTTCGGACGGAACCGCCGCCGGTACGGCGCGGCGGCCCGTCGGCCGGGGTTCGCACGATCCGTCCGGCGCGGCGTCCTCCCGCCCGACGCCGACGTCGACGAGTGGCGCCGCGCGCTGACGCACCACCGTCGGCAGTACCGGCCGCTGCGGTGGGCGGCTCCGTTGTTCTACGTGCCGATGACCGCACTCGCGGTGTGGCTGGCGGTCACCGGCCAACCGGTGTTCTGGATCGGCGCGGTCTTCTTCGTCGGTGTCGGGGTCGCGACGGCTGTCACGACCCCGCGCGTGCTGCGCAACACCGAGGTCATGCTGGCCGAGCTCGACCGGCGTGAGCAGGACGCGTCGGTGCGCAGCGATCCCGTGTGACCGCTCGTGCGTCGGTGGCAGTCAGCCCGTGATCAGACGGGCCGGTAGATCGCGATCGGGGGAGCCGACGCGTCGCCGTCGTCGTGGGCGTCGCCGGTCGCGAGCCAGGTCCGACCCTCGTGCTCGATCGTCGTCGGCAGGTCACCGTGGACGAGGATCCGGACCGCCGGGGAGTCGCCGTCGATCAGGTCGACGCCGTGGGCCTCGGTCCCGCCCGGGTTGTCGTGCACGTAGCTCATGCGGCCCAGTGAACTCCCCGCTCCGGTGAACTCGCCGGTGCCGGGAGGCGGAGACCGTCCGACCGCCCGCAGCGTTCGGGTCACCGCGGACGGTCGGACGAGGGGTGGGTGGCCCCTGGTACGCGGGCGACGCTGCTCGTGGCACCGAGGAACCATCCGGAGCCGACGGCGGAACGGATCGGTCGACACGCCGAGCGGGCCGCCGAGGTACTGCGCGACGCGCCCGGCACGGCGTCGGATCCTCGCAGCACGCCGATCGCGGGGTAGAGTGTTCCCGTACGCGGATGTGGCGCAGTGGTAGCGCATCACCTTGCCAAGGTGAGGGTCGCGAGTTCGAATCTCGTCATCCGCTCGGAACACGAAGGCCCCGGTCACCGACCGGGGCCTTCGTCGCGTCAGGCGCCGCCGAAGCGTTCGGCCCGCACGTCGGACACGTCGTGCCCGAGCTCCGCGAGCCACCGCAGCACCTGCTCGACGAACGGCGTCGAGCCGCAGACGTACACGAGCGCTCCGGCCTCGGGCGGCAGGACGGCCTGTGCGAGTGCGTCCCGGGTCAGGCGCCCCACGGGTGCGTCCGACCCCTCCGGCGCCCGCCGGCTGTACACGTGGGTGACCTCGAGCGGCGCGTGCCGACGCTGCGCCGCGTCGAGTTCCGCGCGGAAGAACACGTCCTCCGGGGCCCGGACCGCGTACAGCAGCCGGAACGGCGTCGGGTCGTCGGCCTCCGCGTGCGCGGTGATCATCGGGAGCAGCGGGACGATGCCCGAGCCCCCGGCGACGAGCTGCACCGGCCGATCCGACCGACCCGGCAGCCAGACGAACCACCCGCCGAGCGGACCGTGCACCTCGACGGCGTCGCCCACCTCGATCGCGTCGACGAGGAACGGGGACACCTCGCCGCCCTCGACGCGGTCGACCGCGAGGACCACCTGCGTGCCCTCGCCCGCCGAGGCTACCGAGTACGAGCGGGACGCCTGGTAGCCGTCCTCGGCGGTGAGGCGGAGGTCCAGGTGCTGCCCCGGGTCGTTGCCGGGCCAGGTCGGCACGTCGAGGACGATGCGGCGCGCGTTCGGCGTCTCCTGCGTCACGGCGGCGACCGTCGCCGGGTGCCAGGCCGGCCGCCTGCGGACGGGGGCCGGCGTGACCGGGGTGACCCGGGCCTCCCGGCCGTCGACGGGGGAGGGAGCGCTCACCAGTACCGCTCCTCCTTCCAGGGGTCCCCGTGCATGTTGTAGCCGGCGTTCTCCCAGAACCCCGGTTCGTCCTCGGCCTGCATGACGATGCCGCGCACCCACTTCGCGCTCTTCCAGAAGTACAGGTGCGGGACGAGCAGGCGGGCGGGGCCACCGTGCTCGGGCGTCAGCGGCTCGCCGTCCGCCTCGAACGCGATCCACGACCGCCCGCCGAGCAGCTCGTCGCGCGGCACGTTCGTCGTGTAGCCGCCGAAGCTGTGCACCGTGCAGAAGTCGAGCGACGTCTCCACCTGCGCGAAGAGCCGGTCGAGCGGGACGCCGCGCCACGGCATGTCGAGCTTGGTCCAGTGGGTGACGCAGTGGATGTCGACCGTCACGTCCTCGACGCCGAGCGCGTGCACCTCGTCCCAGGTCCAGGTGTGCAGCCCGCCCTCGGTGCGGATCGAGAAGCTCCAGTCCGCCGGCGCGATGTCCGGCGTGGCGCCCGCGGAGAGCACGGGCCAGTCACGCACGAGCGTCTGCCCGGGTGGGATCCGCGGGTCGTCGCGGTCGTCGCGTCGGCCGCCGAACCCTCGGGTGAACGTCGCCATGGTGCTCCTCGTGGTCGCGGGTGGTCCAGTCCATCCTGCCGTGCGGCACCGATGCGCGTCACGCGGGTGCCGGTGGCGGCCGGGAGGCGCGTGGCCGCATCCGGCGTCGGAGTCTCGGCCCGTCCGCGGCGAGGGTTCACCGACGCGTCCGCGTCCGTTCACCTGCTGAGTCGCTGCTCAGGTCATCCTCGTGATGCCACCCGAACGGGTGCCATCACGAGGGGAACACCTGATGCACGCCACTCCCACCAAGCGACGCCGCAGGGCGCTCGCACTCGGCGCCGCGCTCGTCGCAGCCGCCATCGCCGTGCCCGCCGGGGCCGAGGCCGTCGGTCAGCTCGCGCTCAGCCAGCACGGCGGCGCGCAGCGGCACCAGGGCGACCAGACCCGCACCGTCCAGCAGGCGATCCAGCGCGCCGGCGCGAAGAACGTCATCCTGCTCATCGGCGACGGGATGGGCGACTCCGAGATCACGATCGCCCGGAACTACCAGTACGGCGCCGCCGGTCGCCTGCCCGGACTCGACGCACTGCCGCTCACGGGCTCCTACACGACCTACTCCGTCGTGAAGGACGGCGCGGACAAGGGCAAGCCCGACTACGTCACCGACTCGGCAGCCTCCGGCAGCGCCTGGGCGACCGGGACGAAGACCTACGACGGGGCGATCTCCGTCGACGTGGACGGGAAGCCCCAGCAGACGCTGCTCGAGCTCGCGAAGGCGAACGGCCTGCGCACCGGCGACGTCTCCACCGCCGAGATCCAGGATGCCACCCCGGCGGTCCAGGTCGCGCACGTCGGCGCCCGCTCCTGCTACGGCCCGGACACCGCCTCCTGCGGCAGCGACGCCCTGCAGAACGGCGGCCTCGGCTCGATCAGCGAGCAGCTGCTGAACGCCCGCCCCGACGTGACCCTCGGCGGCGGCTCGGCGAGCTTCCAGCAGACCGCGAAGGCCGGCCAGTGGCAGGGCGACACGCTCGTCTCGCAGGCGCAGCAGCGCGGCTACCAGGTCGTGTCCGACGCTGCGGGGCTCGCGGGCGTGCGTGCCGCCGACCAGTCGAAGCCGCTCCTCGGGCTCTTCACGCCGGGCAACTTCCCGACCCGGTACGCGCCGACCACGGCCACCGTCGGCGGTGCGGACCAGGCTCCGGTGACCTGCACGGCGAACCCGGCGCGCCTGTCGACGGGGCTCTCGCTGCAGTCGCTGACGAACAAGTCGATCCAGCTGCTCGACCGTGGCCGCGGGAAGTCCGGCAAGGGCTTCTTCCTGCAGGTCGAGGGCGCGAGCATCGACAAGCAGGACCACGCGGCCGACGCGTGCGGCCAGATCGGCGAGACGATCGACTTCGACGAGGCCGTGCAGGCCGCCCTGGCGTTCGCGAAGCAGGACGGCAACACGCTCGTCATCGCCACCGCCGACCACGCCCACTCGAGCCAGATCGTCGACAACACGCCGCCGACCTCGCTGTCGACCGCGCTCCGCACCGCCGACGGCACCACGATGAAGGTGTCCTACGGCACGGCGGGTGCCGGGTCCTCGCAGCAGCACACCGGCACGCAGGTCCGCATCGCGGCCTACGGCCCGGGGGCGGCGAACGTGGTCGGACTCTCCGACCAGACCGACACGTTCTCCACCATCCGCGACGGACTGCGCCTGTCGGAGGACGTCGCCGCGCTGAGCCGTGGTGCCCGGGTGGACGTGTCCGACCGGTCGCCGCACCGCGGGGAGCGGGTCACGTTCACCGCGAGCCGGTTCGCCGGCGACCGGCAGGTCCGGGTGCAGGCGGGGAACACCGACCTCGGCACGCTCGACCTGGTCGACGGACGAGCGTCGGTGCAGTGGAAGGCCGAGCGGGGCAGCACGACGGTGACGTTCACCGGTGTGCAGACCGGTCGTCAGGCCACCGCGCAGGTCCGCGTGCGCTGACGTCCCCCTCGCAACACGCAACCCCGGCGGTTGCTCGCAGCGGAACGGCGCTGCGGGGAACCGCCGGGGTTGTGTTCTGCGGAGGCGCGCCCGGTCAGGAGCGGTGCGTGGACGGCTCGTGGTCGTCGAACAGGACGTCCGGGGCGTCCACCCGGCGGTCGGTCACGGTCGTCGGACTCTCGAGGTGCACCGCGCCGGACGGCAGGATCCCGGCACCGCCGAAGCGCTCCATGACCCGCCACTGCGCGACGACGTCCTCGCCCGAGTGCTCGGGCGGGAGCACCGGCCAGAAGCCGAAGCCGCCGACGGTCTCGAGCGCCTCCCGGTCGTAGAGCACGCACGCTCCGACCCACGCCACGCGGTAGGGGACCCAGCCGCCCGGTTCGACGTCGAGCCCGGCCGCGACGTGCGCCGGGTTCGCCGCGTTGTGCAGCGACAGCCGGTCGAACGCGGGGGTCCCGCGGCGGACCACCTCGGGCACGACGGGGCCGTCCCAGGGCTCGTACACGGCGGTCTCGTGCGGACGTCGGTCCTGCAGGTACGACAGGCCCTGCACGGCGCTCCCGACGAAGCCGCACCCCAGGTCGCGCAGGGCGTCGAGCATGCGACGGACGGTGCCCGGCTCGAGCCAGACGTCGTCGTCGAGGTACAGCACCGCGGGGGCGGTGGCGTGGTCGAGCAGGTGCTGCCGGTGCTCCGCCAGGCCGCGCCGTTCCGGGTGCGCGAGCAGCACGACGGAGCGGCCCTGTGCCTCCAGGACGCGCAGCATGGCGGCGACCGCCGGCACGGTGGCGGCGTCCTGACCCGCGGACTGGTCGCTCAGCACGAGCCGGAAGGCGACGTCCGTCTGCGCGGCGAGTCCGGCGAGCGTCGTCGCGAGCTCCGCCGGGCGGCCGACCGTGGGGACGAGGACGTCGACCTCGGCCGTCGTCGCGTCGTCCGCGACCGGACGGCCCCAGGCGCCCGACCAGCGCGCCACGGTCACGGCGCCGGGTCGGGTTCGGTGGCCGGGGCGGTGTCGACCGCGGCGCCGTCCGTCCCGGCGTCCGCAGCAGCCGCTGCCGCGGTGGCCGCTGCTGCCTCGCGGATGCGTCGGACCACGGCGGTGGTCGAGTGCTCCGGCACGTAGTCGACCATGACGACCTCGCCGCCGTAGGCACGGACGACCCCGGTCTCCTGCAGCATCTCCGGCGAGTAGTCGCCGCCCTTGACGTAGACCTCGGGCCGCAGGCGCTCGATGAGCGGGATCGGGGTGTCCGTCGCGAAGACCGTCACCAGGTCGACGCACGCGAGGGCGGCCAGCACGCCGGCACGGTCCTCCGCGGTGTTGATCGGACGCTCCGGACCCTTCAGCCGGCGGACCGAGTCGTCGTCGTTCAGGGCGACGACGAGCAGGTCCCCGAGCTCACGCGCCTGCCGGAGGTAGGTGGTGTGGCCGCGGTGCACGACGTCGAAGCAGCCGTTCGTGAAGACCACGCGCCGACCGGCCGCCCGTGCGGCCTCGACCGCGGTGGCGAGGTCGTCGTGGTCGACGACGGTCGCGGCCGGTGCGGTCACCGACTCGACGAGTGCGGCGGCCGTGCAGACGGAGGTGCCGGCCTCGCGGACGACGACGTCGGCAGCTGCCTGGGCGACGGCGATCGCGTCCCGGAGCGGCGCCCGGACGGCGAGGGCGACGGTCGCCGCGGCGCAGAACGTGTCACCGGCGCCGGACGCCTGCTGCTCCGACGCGGGCGTCGCGCGCGTGCGGAAGGCCTGGTCCGCGCCGCGCTCGAGCAGGACGGTGCCGTCACGGTCGAGCGTGACCACCGCGGCGCGGGCGCCGCTGCGGGCGAGCACCTCGTCGCGGGCGTCGACGACGACCGGGACGCGGGCAGAGCCGGCGCCGAGGTCACGGCCGAGCAGACCCGCGGTCTCGCCGGAGTTCGGCGTCACGAGGTCCGGGTGCAGGTCCGCCCACCGGGTCAGGTCGTGCGCGTCGACCACGACCGCGCTGGGACGGTCGCGGTCGAGCACCGGGACGACGTCCTCCGGCTGGACGCCGAGGTCGTAGTCGCAGACCACGGCGGCGTCGGCCGTGCGGACGGCACGCGCGACGGCCCCGGCGAGCCGGGCCCCGGCGTGGGCGTCCGGCGTCGCGGCGAGCTCGTCCACGCGGACGACGACGCGGTCGCCGCCGACGACGCGGGACTTGGTCGTCGTGCGCGCGCCGGGGACCTCGACCAGGTACGTCGTGTCGACGCCGGCGGTCTCGAGCCGCTCGCGGAGGACGCGGCCCGACTCGTCGTCACCGATCAGCCCGACCATGCGGACGCGGGCGCCGAGGGCACGGGCGTTCACCGCGGTGTTCGCCGCACCACCGGGGACCGCGATGGTCTCGGTGACGCGGACGACGGGAGCGGGGGCCTCGCGCGAGACGCGCTCGGCCTCGCCGACGGTCCAGCGGTCGAGGATGCAGTCGCCGATGACGACCACGAGGGGCTCGCGGTCGTCGACGGTGGCGACGAGGTCACGGACCAGGCGGACGTCGGCGGTCATCGGGTGCCTCCGGAGGTGGTGCGGGCGGGCGCGGGCTCGAGGTGCACGACCGTGGTCGTGGTCATCTCGTCGAGCAGGTGGGGGCCGTAGCCGAAGCCGGCGCCGGAGGCACCGCGGGGCTGGGCGCTGCCGCCGGGTGCTCCGCCGAAGACGGCGTTCACCTTGACGGTGCCGACGGGCAGTTCCGCGGCGGCACGCAGGGCGTTGCCCGTGTCGCCGGTCAGGACGGTCGCGGCGAGGCCGTAGCGGTCGGCCGCGGCCAGGCGGAGCCCCTCGTCGAACGACTCGACGACCCGGACCGGGGCGATCGGGCCGAAGGTCTCCTCGGTCATCACGAGCATCTCGTCCGCGCAGTCGGTGAGGACGGTCGCCGGGTAGAACGTCCCGGTGCCGCCGGGGGTGACACCGCCGGTCCGGACCGTCGCACCGCGCTGCACGGCGTCGTCGACGTGCGACTGGACGGTGCGGCGGAGGCGGTCGTCGACGAGCGGGCCGAACTCGGCCGCGGGGGAGGCCGTCCGACGCTCCGCCTCGGCGACGAGCGCGGCGGTGAACTCCTCGGCGAGGTCGCGGTGCACGTAGACCCGCTCGACGCTCGTGCAGATCTGCCCGGTGTTCGCGAAGGCCCCGAGGGCGACCTGCGCCGCGGCCCAGGTCGGGTCGACGTCCGCGTCGACGACGACCGCGTCGTTGCCGCCGTTCTCACGGATGACGTGGGCGCGGGTCGTGGCGGCGACCTCGGTCAGGCGGTCGCCGGTCGCGGTCGAGCCGACGTGTGCGTAGACGTCGATGCCGTCCTGCTGCAGCAGCGCCTCGCCGGTGCTCGCGTCACCGTCCACACCCACGAGGACGCCGTCGGGCAGGACCTCGGCGAGCAGCGCGTTCAGCCGGGCGATCGTGCCGGGGCAGCGCTCGCTGCCCTTGTGCACGACGGTGTTGCCCGTGACGATCGCTGCACCGAGGATGCCGAGTGCCACGGCCACCGGGTCGTTCCAGGGCGTCAGCGCCAGGACGACGCCGCGGGGGTGCGGCACCGACCAGTCGGCGGCACCGAACTGCCCGCGGAGCGCCTCGCCGCGGTGGACCGGGCCGAGCTCGGCGTACTGCACGAGCGTCCCGATGCCGGCCTCCACGCCGCCCAGCGCGTCGCCGGGCACCTTCCCGGTCTCGCGGGTGTTCAGGTCGGCGAGCTCCTGGGCGTGCGCCCGGAGGTGGGCCGCGGCGGCGTGCAGCAGGGCGCCGCGCTCCGCCGGTGCCGTGCGTGCCCACGCGGGAGCGGCCGCACGGGCGCGCGCGACGGCGTTCTCCACGTCCTCCGGCGTCGAGCGCGGCGTCGTCGTGGCGATCGAGCCGTCGACGGGGTCGGTGACCACCAGGTGGTCGGCGTCGGTCGCGGTGGGGGACGGGGAGGCGAGCGTCATGGTGTCCTTCACGGATGTACGGGCAGTTCCTCCACGTTCCTCGGACGATCCTGAGCGCTGCCCCGGTTTCCCGGTCGCTCGTCCGTGGAGCGCACACAGCCGCGCCCACGGTGGCACTGCTCCGGCTCCTCTCGGCAGCGCTCCGGTAGACGGGTGTGGTGCAACTGATCGGCAACGGTGGAGAACGCTTCGACGACGTCCGGGAGATCGCGGTGCTCCGCGGCGGCGGGCTGGGGGACCTGATGTTCGCGGTCCCCGCGCTCGAGGCGCTGCACGCCGCGTACCCCGACGCGCGCATCACGCTGCTCGGCGGTCCGACGGCCCCGGCGGTGCTGCGCGGGCGCACGGACGCCGTGCACGCGTTCGAGGAGCTGCCGGTCGTGCCCGGGGTGCGTGACGGCGGCGAGGGGGCCCCGACGCTCGAGGACTTCGAGCAGCGGCTGCGCGGCCGCTTCGACCTCGCGGTGCAGCTGCACGGCGGCGGCCGGAACTCGAACCCGTTCCTGCTGCGGCTCGGCGCCCGGCACACCGTGGGCACGGCCACCGAGGACGCCGAGGTCCTCGAGCGGTGGGTCCGCTACGTCTACTACCAGCACGAGGTCGTCCGCGGGCTCGAGGTCGCCTCGCTCGCCGGTGCCGCCCCGGTCACGCTCGACCCGCGGTTGCACGTCACCGCCGAGGAACGCCGGGCCGTCCGCGACCGGCTCGGCGTGACCGGGCGACTGCTCGCGGTGCACCCGGGCGCGACCGACCCGCGTCGCCGCTGGAGTCCCGAGCGCTTCGCCGCGGTCGTCTCGGCACGGCTCGATGCCGGCGACGACGTCGTGCTCGTCGGCGACGCGACCGACGTGCCCGCGTCGCAGGCGATCCTCGGGGCGGTGCCCACGGCGCTGCACGAGCGCCTGCACGACCTCACCGACGCGCTGCCCCTGGCGGACCTGCCGACGGTGCTCGCGGCGGCGGACGTCGTGGTCGGCGACGACTCCGGGCCGCGGCACCTCGCGGTCGCGGTCGGGACGCCGACAGTCGGGGTGTTCTGGTTCGGGAACGTCGTCAACGCCGGACCGGTCGATCGCGGGCGCCACCGCGTGCACATGTCCTTCGTCACCCGCTGCCCGGTGTGCGGCGTCGACGTCACGCAGGTCGGGTGGACCGCGGAGCGCTGCGAGCACGACCCCTCGTACGTCGACGAGGTCCAGCCCGAGGCGGTGCTCGCGGACGTGGCGGACCTGCTCGCCACGGTGCGTCCGCGCGACCGGGTCGTCACGCCGGCGGGCTGAGGTCGGTCCGCGCGCGGGCGGCGCCGGCGTCGGTGGGGGCTCCTCGACCGCACTCGATCGGCAGTGAACGCTCGCGCCGACGTGCCCGCGTGCCGGATGCCGGGGTCCCACGACACCCCGCTCGCGTCCACCGAGGTTCCAGGAGCGGGGCGTGGTGACGCCGAGAGCGCAGGATTCTGGAACCCCCGCAGACCGGTCCGCGCGCGCCGCTCACCGGGCGCACGGCCCACGGACGACGGGAGGCACGGTGCCGTCCGGCACCGCGCCTCCCGTCGACCTACCGGCGAGCGCCTACGGCCAGCTCGGCTCCGTCGCGGGCATGATCGACATCTCGCGGATCTCGCAGCCGGCCGGCTGCGACAGCGCGAACAGGATCGAGTTCGCCACGTACTCCGGCTCGATGAGCTGCGCGTCCGGGCCCGGCTTGTACTGCTCGGTGCGCCCCTCGAAGAACGCGGTGCGCATGCCGGCGGGGATGATGTTCGTCACGCCGATGCGGCCGGCGGTCTCCGCCGCGAGTGCCTGCGAGAAGCCGCGGACGCCGAACTTCGACGCCGAGTACGCGGTGCCGTCGCCGACGCCGCGCAGGGCGAGCGACGACGAGATCGTGACGACCCGGCCGTGCGTCGCCTCGAGGGCGGGCAGCGCGGCCCGCACGACGGCGGCGGTGCCGAGCAGGTTCACGCCGACGATCCGCTCCCAGTCGCCGGACGAGATGGCACCGATCGGGGCCGGGGTGTCGATGCCGGCCGCGGTGACGACCGCGTCGAGGCCGCCGTGGCGCTCCGCCGCCTCGCGGACGGCGCGCTCGGTCGCCTCGGTGTCCGTGACGTCCACGGCGACGGCGTCGGTGCCCTCCGGCACGGCGTCGACGCGCAGGTCGAGGACGATCGGGGTGCCGCCGGCCTCGGCGACGGCGGCGACGACCGCCGCGCCGAGACCCGAGGCACCGCCGGTGACGAGGACGCGGCCGATGGGGGTGGTGGGGACGGGCATGGACTTCCTTCCGGGAGTGGCGTGTTGCCGGTCCGTCGGCGGTGCCGACGGGACGTTCGTGGTGACGGGCGTCGGACGGGAGGCGCGGGGCGGGGCTGCCGACGGACGGGAGGCTTCCTG
>NZ_JBFBHK010000007.1:92114-170046 GCF_040685235.1 Curtobacterium sp. NPDC089185
CGGGTCGGCGGCGGGGGGGGGGGGGGGGGGGGGGGGGGGGGGGGCGGGGCCGGGGGGGGGGCGGGGGGGGGGGGGCCCCCCCGCCCCCCCCCCCCGACGCGTGGTCGGGGTGGGGCGTCAGCCGACCGCGGCGAGGGCCGCGGCCAGGCGGGTGGTCGACCGACCGGGGTGGAACGGGACCGTGACGACCCGGCCGCCCCACTCGGCGAGCGTCGCCGCCTCGGGCAGCTCGCTGGCGGCGTAGTCGCCGCCCTTCGCCCAGACGTCCGGGCGGAAGCGGCGCAGCGCCTCGTCCGGGGTGTGCTCGTCGAAGACGACGACGGCGTCGACGCAGTCGAGTGCGAGCAGGAGCTCGACGCGGTCGTCCTGGCTCATGATCGGCCGCTCCGGACCCTTGAGGGCTCGGACCGAGTCGTCGGAGTTGAGGCAGACGACCAGGCAGTCGCCGAGCGCCCGGGCCGCGGAGAGCGTCCGCGCGTGCCCGGCGTGCAGCAGGTCGAAGCACCCGCCGGTCGCGACGACGGTGCCGCCGGCGCTGCGCACCTCGTGCACGACGCGCAGGGCGTCGCGGTCGACGCCGGGCACCGCCACCGGAGCGGGTCCGTCGTCGGCGAAGAGCGCGGTGACGCCGCCGGCCGCGAGGTACTCGGACGCGGCGAGCACGCCCGCCTCGACGGCCTCGGTCACGTCCGCGCCCTCGGCGAGGGCGATCGCGACGCCGGCCGCCAGCCGGTCGCCTGCTCCGCAGGGGTCGCCGGCGGTGACGGACGGGGCGGGCACGAAGCGGCTGTCGAGCGCACCGGATCCGGCACCGCCGTCCGCGGCGGGACGGCGGGACGCGACGAGCGCACCCCGGTCGCCCATGGTGACGGCGACCGCGTCGACGCCCCAGGTGTCGACGAGCGCCGCGGCGGCGTCGGTGGCGAAGGGCACGCCCTCGCCGGGGACGTCCGTGTAGCGACGTGCCTCGGACGTGTTCGGGGTGACGACCGCGGTACCGACCACGGGGGCGGCGCCCTTGGGGTGCGGGTCCCAGACGACGGGCGTGGTGCGGGCGGCGGCGGTGAGCGCGTCGCGGAGGCCCGCGGACGCGGCGACCCCGCGGCCGTAGTCGGCGACGACGATCGCGTCGGCGCCCTCGAGTGCCGCGGTCATCTCGGCGGTGGTCTCGGGGATCGGGGGCGTCGCGCAGCCCTCGTCGATGCGGACCAGGGCGTGGTCGACGACCCGCACGCGGGTCTTGACCGGCGTCGGCGCACCGGAGGGACCGGCGACGACCCGCACGTCGGGCAGCAGGGCGCGGATCTCGGCTGCGCGGTCGTCGTCGCTCAGGACGGTGACGAGCGTCACGTCGTGGCCGTCGCGGACCAGCATCGTCGCGACGAGACCGGCGCCGCCGGCACGACGGTCGTCGGTGCGGACGTCGACGACGGGGACCGGGGCGTCCGGGCTGAGGCGCTCGCTCGTGCCGGACACGTCGACGTCGAGCAGGGTGTCGCCGACGACGACGATCCGGCGACGCAGACCGCCGCCGGTGCTCGGCGAGGTACCGCCGGTGCGCTGTGCGCCGCTCACCGGCGGCCACCGCGGCGGAGGGCCGGCTCCATGGCCCGGCAGAGCGCGTGCACGAGGACCAGCTGGGCCTCCTGCACGTTCGCCGACGGACCCTCGATGCAGATGGCGTCGTCGACCGCCTCGGCCAGCGGGTTGGGGCCGGGGCCCGTCATCGCGATAGAGCGGGCGCCGACGGCGCGGGCCGCCTCGGCGGCGCGGAGCAGGTTCGGGCTCTTGCCGCTCGTGCTGAGCAGGACGACGACGTCCCCGGCGCGGGCGTGTGCGGTGACCTGGCGGGCGAAGACCTCGTCGTAGCCGTAGTCGTTGCCGATCGCCGTGACCGCGGAGCTCTCCGCGTGCAGGGAGATCGCCGAGTAGGCGGGGCGGTCGCCGTCGAACCGGCCGGTCAGCTCGGAGGTCAGGTGCTGGGCCTCCGCGGCGGACCCGCCGTTGCCCGCGGCGAGCAGGCGACGGCCGGCCACCAGGCGGGCGGCGATGTCGTCCGCCCACGCGGCGATGTGGTCCTTGTGGTCCACGAGGGACGCGATCACGGGCACCGAGGCGGCCACGTGGTCGACGACCGTGCGGACGCTGTCGCTCTCGGTCGCCGGCTCGCGGGTGCCGGTCTGCTGCTCGATGGTCATCGTGCGGTCCTCTCCGTCGGGTGCGGCCGTGCCGCGGGCGTCGGGCGGGCGGTCCGTCCGGCGCGACCGGGGCGGGAGCCCGGGGTCAGGGTCGCGGGTTCCGCGGGCGCCGAGCCGGTGGCGGCCACGGCGCTGGTCGGTGCGGGGGCGCCGCTCCCGGCGGCCACGCCGCCGGCGACGAGCCGCTCGTACACGCGCTCGCTGTCGGCGGCGACCTTGTGCCAGGTGTAGCGGGTCTCGGCGCGTTCGCGACCGGCCCGGCCGTACGCCTCGCGGCGCTCGGCGTCGTCGAGCAGGCCGCCGACGGCCGCGGCGACGGCGTCCTCGTCGCGGGGCGGGACGTGCAGCCCCGTCGCGTCCTCGACGACCGTGTCGATGAGGCCGCCGACGCTGGAGGCGACGACCGGTCGGCCGCAGGCCATCGCCTCGAGCGGCACGATGCCGAACGGTTCGTACCAGGGAGCGCAGACGACGACGTCGGCACTGCGGTAGACGGCCGGCATGTCGTGCTGGCCGAGCTGGCCGCGGAACGTGACGTGCTCGCGCACCCCGAGCGAGCGGGCCAGGGCGTCGAGGCGCTGGTACTCGGGGTCGTCGGCCAGGTCGGACCCGGCGGTGCCGGCGCCGCCGACCACCACGAGCTCGGCCTCGCGGCCCTCGTCCAGGAGCTTCGCGAGCGCGGCGATCGTGGTGCCGACGCCCTTGCGGCGGACCAGGCGCGACGCGGTCAGCACGCGGAACGGTCGGCCGCGTTCCTCGACGGGGCCGTCCGGTCGGAACAGTTCGGTGTCGACGCCGCACGGCACCACGGAGATGGCGTGCAGCGGAACGCCGAGGGCCTTGAGCTCGAAGGCCTCGTCGGAGCAGGTCGCGACGACCTGGTCGACGCTCCGGCCGACGGCGGGCTCGATCCACTCGCGCTCGGCGGGGCTCGTGTCGGCGGTGCCCTGGTGGCGGCGCTTCACGACGCCGAGGGCGTGGAAGGTCTGCACGACCGGGATCCGGATGCCACCCGTGCGGGCCTGCACCTGCTTGACGGCCTCGAGCGCCGCGTGGCCGGACATCCAGAAGTGCCCGTGCACGACGTCGGGGCGGTCGACGAACCACTCGGCGGCGAGCACCGACGCGAACGTGCCCATGTACGGGAACAGGTCGTCCTTCGGCACGTGCCGAGCGGGTCCGGCGTCGACGTGCACGACCTCGACGCCGGGTCGCAGCAGCACGCGGACGGGCTGGTCGGCGTCGTCGCGCCGCGTGTAGACGGTCACCTGGTGGCCGCGGTCGGCGAGGGCTCCGGAGAGCTCCGCGACGTGCACGTTCTGTCCACCGGCGTCGACACCGCCGAGCACGGCGAGCGGGCTCGCGTGCTCGGACACCATCGCGATCTTCATCGGAGGCTCCCTTCCAGCGCGGCGGACGCCGCGTGCTCCCGTCGCGCACCACGCGCGACGGCGTCGTCGAGGAGGTCGTCCCAGTCGCCCAGGTACCGGCCGAGCGCGTGCCGCGCCAGGGCGGCCTCACGGGCGACGGCACCGCGGCGGCGGGCCTCCTCGGGGTCCTCCAGCAGCGTCCTGGAGGCGCGGACCAGCTCCTCGACGTCGGTCGCGATCGCGCCGGCCTCGGCGGGGACGGTGCGCGCCGCGTCGGTCGTCGCGAGCACCAGCACCGGCATCGCCATGTGCATCGACTCGATGAGCGACAGGCCGAGGGAGGTCCACCGGTTCGGGTGGACGTAGGCACGGCGCTGCGCGAGCGCCGCGTGCATGGGGTCGGCCGGCACGTCGCCGAGGGCGACCACGCGGTCGCCGAAGCCGAGCTCCGGCAGCCGTTCGGTCCCCATGCCCCAGAGGTCCACGGGGGCGACCTCGGCGAAGCGGGGGAGCAGGTCGGTGCCGACGACGCGACCGCGGCGGACCGGCTCGTTGATGACGACGCCGAAGCGCTCGAGCTCGCCGGTGTACAGCGGACCCGGATCGACGACGCCGTGCTCGATCACGGTGGTGCGGGTCGTGCCGCAGTCCCACATGAGGGCGTTCCAGTGCGTGACGTGCGCGATGACGAGGTCGTCACGGTCCCGCATCGGGTGCAGGCTGCTCGGGACGTCGACCCGCGGTGCGTTGTGCTCGACGAAGACCGTCGGGACCGAGCGGCCGCCCAGGAGTCGACGCGCCTCCTCGAGTTCCTCGGTGCGCTGCAGCACGACCACGTCGACCTCGGCGTCGGCGACGTCGGCCGGGTCGATCTCGATCACGGAGTCGGGCCAGTCACGGCCGCCGCGCCCGAGGCCCCAGCCGTCGCGGGCCGGGGTGGTCGGGACGAGGTACTCGTGGGGGCCGCGGACGAAGGCGTCCATCCAGCCGCCGTGCACGTGCCACACGAGGATCCGCATGCAGGGCCTTTCGGTCGATCGGGTTCCCACGAGCGGCCTCGCGCGCGCAGCGCGGGTGCCGACCGACAGGAGCAGGAGGAGCAGTGGCGCACGCTACGGAAGCAGTGCTGCGCCCCTTCGCAGACTTCTCTGCTTCATCCGCGGAACGCGGTCGGGACCCCTGTCACGCTACGGCCGAGCAGGCGTTCGTGGGCGGCGAGGACGTCCTCGACGCGCACTCCGGACAGGCAGGGGTGCCCCGGGACCGGGCAGTCGCGGGCCCGGCTCAGCCGGCACGGGGCGGCCTGGTCGCCGAGCAGTTCGACGTCCGGCGCGTACGGCGCCCACTTCACCGCGGGCACGACGGGCGAGAACAGGCTCACGATCCGCGCACCGACCGCGGCGGCGAGGTGCGCGGGACCGGTGTTGCCGACGACGACCACCTCGGCGCCGGCGAGCACGGCGGCCAGCTCGGCGGGCGACGTGCGGCCGCCGAGGTCGAGCGCCGTGTCGCCGGCCACCGACGCCGTGAGCGCGCGCTCGCCCGGACTGCCGGTGACGACGACGGGTACGCCCCGCTCGGCGTAGGCCGCCACCAGCGCGCGGTGGTGGTCCTCGGGCCACGACCGCGCCGGCACGCTCGCACCGGGGTGGACGACCACGTAGCGGTCCAGGGCGGCCACCTCGGGTGGTGCGACGGCGTCGTGCCGGACCGCGAGCCTCCCGTCGTCCGACGCGGGCAGCGCGAAGCCCGCCGCCTGCGCGATCCGCAGGGCGCGCTCCGGCTCCGGGAGGTCCTCCGGCAGGTCCTCGCCCGGGCGCAGCCGCACGTCGAGGAGCGACCCCGGGTGGTCGACCGACGCCCCGGAGACGCGGGCGACCCCGGCCAGGCGGAGCAGCAGCGCGACGGGCAGGGGCGACTGGTGGAACGAGGTGAGGACGACGGCCTCGTCGGGCTGCTCCTCGGTGACCAGGGCACGGAACTCGCCGAGGAGCGCGTCGTCGATCGGCCGCGCCGTCTCGGTGACCCACGGGGCGGCCCACACGCGGACACGGTCGACGCCGGGCAGCAGGTGTGCCGCCGGCGCACCCTGCGGACCGCAGAGCATCGTGACGTGCGCGGCACCGGCGGCCACCGCCCGGACGGCCGGGCCGGCGACGAGGACGTCACCGAACGAGTCGAGGCGGACGACCAGGACGCGGGGCCGGGGCATCGTCGCGCCCGTCCGGGCGTCGGCGTCCGCCGTCGCCGCGCTCACGCGCGTCGGGCGGGGACGCGGGCGAGCACGAGGTCCACGGCCTCGGCCAGGTCGGCGGCGACGGTCGTGGCCGCGTCGACCTCCTCGGTGCGCGTGCGGGCCGTCGGCACGAGGATGCCCTGCGCTCCGGCCGCTGCCGCCGCGCCGACGTCGGCGCCGATGTCGCCGACCACGACGAGCTCCGAGGGGTCGACGCCGAGCCGCTCGGCCGCGTCGAGCACCATGCCGGGACGGGGCTTCCGGCACGGGCAGCCGTCACCGGCGTCGTGCGGGCAGACGCACCACACGTCGAACGGCCCGACCAGCTCGTCGACGCGGGCGTTGGTAGCGTCGACCTGCTCCCGGGTCGCCAGGCCCTTGGCGATCGCCGACTGGTTGGTCACGACGCCGACGAGCAGCCCCGCGGCCCGGGCCCGCTCGACCGCCCGGTGCGCACCCGGCACGGGCACCACGCGGTGCGGGTCGGCGTTGTACGGGACGTCGATGACGATCGTGTCGTCACGGTCGAAGAGCAGACCGCGGACGAGGCGGTCCTTCGCGAGAGCCATGCACCTTGGTACCGGTCCGGAGCCGTGAACCGCCACAGCGCAGTCCGGATACCGTCGTACCGTGACCGCTGTCCCCGCCCTGCCACCGTCCGACGGCCGCCCGGACCTCCTGGTCCTCCGCGCCATCAAGCTCGGCGACGCGCTCGTCGCCGTCCCCGCGCTGCACGCGCTCCGCCGGGCCTTCCCCGGCCACCGCATCACGCTCGCGACGACCGCGTGGCTCGCCCCGGTCGTCGAGCTGCTGCCGGTGGACGTGCACCTCGCCCAGCACGGCCTCGACCACGCGATCGCCGTGCCGGCCGGCGCGGTCGACGTCGCCGTGAACCTGCACGGTGCCGGGCCGGAGTCGTCGGACCTGATCGCCGCGCTCGGTGCGCGACGGGTGATCGGCCACGCCGACCCGACGCACGGGTACGAGGGACCGGAGTGGCCGGACGACGTGCACGAGCGCGAGCGCTGGGCCGACCTGGTCACCTGGCACGGCATCCCCGCCGACCCCGACGAGGTCGCCATCGCCCGCCCGCAGGCACCCTCGGTCGCGCCGGGTGCCGCGGTGGTGCACATCGGCGCCTTCCACGGGGCACGGCACTGGCCGACGGACCGCTTCGCCGACGTGGTGCGCGGGCTCCGGGAGCGCGGTCTCGACGTCGTCCTGACGGGAGGCGCGGACGACGTCGAGCGTGCCACCACCGTCGCGCAGGCGGCCGGGCTCGACCCCTCGGCGGTCCTCGCGGGGGCGCTCGAGCTGCAGGCGTTCGCCGGCGTGGTCGCCGGGGCGTCGCTCGTGGTCACGGTCGACACCGGTGCCGCGCACCTCGCGTCGGCCTACGGCATCCCGTCGGTCGTGGTGTTCGGACCCGCCCCGCCGGAGGCGTGGGGACCGCCGACCTCCGGCCCGCACGTCGTGCTCACGGACGCCTCGGTCCGCCGCGGCGACGTCTTCGCCGAGGACCCGGACCCGGCGCTCCTGGCGGTCGGGGTCGACGACGTGCTCGCCGCCGTCGACTCGCTGCCCGTCCGGGCACAGCCGGTGTGAAGCGCTCGGGGGCGCACCGGTAGCGTCGCCGAGGAGCACACCAGCTCGAAGGACCACCGCTCGGAAGGAGCACCCGTGTTCGAAGCCGCCAACATCCGTGACTGGATCGGCCTGCCCGTCGTCGACGACACCGAGGACAAGATCGGCACGCTCGAGAGCATCTACTACGACACCGCGACCTCCGACCCGGCGTTCGGCGCCGTGACCACCGGACTGCCCGGGTTCCAGAAGCTGCTGTTCGTGCCGCTCGTCGGGGCGACGGTCGCGCCGAAGCACCTGCGCGCCGCGTTCTCGAAGAAGCTCGTGAAGGACTCGCCGACCATCCCGACCGACGGCGAGCTCGAGGCGTCGACCGAGCCGGTGCTGTACGAGCACTACGGGCTGCAGTACCAGACCGGCAGCGGGGGAGAGCGGCGCCTGGGTCGCCGCTGACGTGACGGCGGGTGCGGACGGGTAGTCTTGCCCGTCCACACCCGGCCCGTCCGTCGCCGTCCCTCGTCCACCTGGAGCACCCCCTGAAGCGCACCGCCCGCCCGAAGCGGCTCGTCGCCGCCGTGGCCGTGCTCGCCGTCGCGGCGGTGGCGGTGGTCCTCCCGTGGTCGCCCGGTGCCGGACCGGGTGAGCGGGCCGCTGCGGCCCCCATGTGGCCCGTCCCGGAGCCCTACCCGGTGACCGACGAGCCCGCGGAGACCCTCGCCGCGATCCCGCCGGGCAGCGAGTACGTCGCGCTCGGTGACTCGTACTCGGCCGGCTACGGCCTGCCGGACCCGACACGGCTGCCGACGAACGCGTGCGGGCAGTCCGCGCGGGACTTCCCGCACCGGATCGCCGCGCGCTTCGGCCTCGCGCTGACCGACGTCAGCTGCGCCGGGGCCACCAGCCGCGACGTGGTCTCCGGCCACCAGTTCCGCGGGGCGCCGCCGCAGGTCCGTGCGCTCTCGGAGCGCACCCGGCTCGTCACCCTGACGATCGGCGGGAACGACGCCGACCTCTTCGGGACCGCCGCGTCGTGCCTGGCGCTCTCCGCGCGCGGACCGGTGTTCTCCGGCCGCGACGCGCCGTCCTGCCGGAGCACGCTGGTGCGCGACGGCGTCGACGACCTCGAGGTCCGCATCCGTTCCCGGGTCGCGCTCGGCATCGCCGACACGCTCGCGGCCGTCCGCCGGGCGGCGCCGAACGCCGAGGTCGTGCTCGTCGGCTACCCGGCGATCTTCCCCGACGCCGACCACACGCCCGAGCGCGGGTGCTTCCGGTCCGCGCTCGACCTCGGGTCACTCGCGGGTTCGTTCCCGCGCGACACCTACCCGTTCACCGACACCGACGTGCGCTACCTGCACGGGGTGCAGGAGGAGCTCGACGAGGTGTCCGCGGCGGCGGCCCGGGCGGCCGGGGTGACCTTCCTCGACGTGTTCGCCCGCTCGCAGGCCCACTCGGCGTGCGCGACCGCCCGCCCGTACGTCGCCGGCGTCTCGCTGGCCGGCACCGGTGACCTCAGCCGCATCGACCTCGAGCCCGGGGCGCTCCACCCCAACGGCCGGGGCGTCGCGTGGCTCACCGCTCGGCTCGCGGCCGCGCTCCGGACCACCGCGGGCTGACCGGCACCGGCCCGCCGGCGCTCGGTACGCTCGACCCGTGGTCACCAGCGCCGGGCTCCTGCTGCACCGCGGTCCGCCGCACGACGGCGACCTGCAGGTGTTCCTCGCGCACATGGGCGGGCCGTTCTGGCGGCGCCGCCCGCGGGCGTGGTCGATCCCGAAGGGACTGCTCGAGGAGGGCGAGGACGCCCTCGCCGCGGCCCGCCGCGAGTTCGCCGAGGAGATCGGCGTCGCGGCTCCCGACGGAGAGGTCGTCGACCTCGGCGAGGTCCGCCAGGCGTCGGGCAAGCGGGTCCGGGTGTTCGCCCTGCCGGCCGAGGGGTTCGTCGTCGACGTGGTCCGGAGCAACACCGTGCGGCTCGAGCTGCCGCGCGGGTCCGGCCGGTTCGTCGAGGTGCCGGAGGTGGACGAGGCACGGTGGGTCCCGGTCGACGAGGCACGCGAACTGCTCGTGGCGGGACAGGTCGTCGCACTCGACCGGCTGGTGTCCGCCGTCACCGATCCGTGACCTCGGGACCGTGCCCCGTCCGCGGGACACGGATAGCCTGAGGAAGCGTCAAGGACAGGTGGCGCCGACACAGGGGAGCACACATGCGCGGATTGCGCACCATCACCGCCGGCGGCATCGCCGTCGTCCTCGGGGCCGGGCTGGCGGTGAGCGGCGTGACCAGCGCCTCCGCCGCGACCGCGGGGCACTGGGGCGTCTTCACCGTCGCCGGGTCCGCCCGCGCGTACAGCGGTGCCGTCGCGCTGCCGGGCTTCCCGGAGACCACGTTCACGTCGACCTCGCGCCAGACGCAGGTGGTCTCCGGCGCGTCGACCTGGCAGGGGCCCTCGACGCCGCCGGGAGCCGTGTACGGCAGCAGCCGGGGCAACTCGTACGTCAACCAGCGACCCGACACGGACAACGCGACCAGTCCCGCCGTCACCACCTACACCTTCGCGGGTGGCACCCCGGGCGCCGGCGGGTGGTCGTTCGTGCTGGGAGACATCGACGCCGACCAGGCCACCATCACGGCGACGCTCGCGGACGGCACTCCCGCCTCGGTCGCGCAGCTGGGCTTCGCCGGTGCGTACAACTCGTGTTCCGTGGTCTCACCGGGCGGCTGGTCCTGCGACGCGGACAGCGACGGCACCACCGGGCGGGACGTCCCGACGTGGAACGCGACGACCGGCGTCCTCGTCGGCAACCCGACGGCGAGCGACACGGCCGGAGCCACCGCGTGGTTCACGCCGACCGCCTCGCTCGGCACCCTGACGATCACGTACCAGCAGCGCAGCGGGTTCCCCGTCTACCAGACCTGGTTCGCGAACCGCACCTCGTCGCTGTCCGGCGTCGCGACCCTCGACGGTGCTCCGCTGTCCGGCGTCCTGGTGACCGCGACCGCACCGAACGGCACCGAGTACACCACCACGACCGACGCCGACGGCGCGTACTCGTTCGATGCCCTGACGCAGGCCGACGGCTACCGGGTGTCGATCGCCACGCCCGACAACGCGGCGGTCGACCGGGCACCGGCTGCGTTGTCCCTGCGCAGCGACGTCACCGGCGCCGACTTCGCCTTCAGCACGCCTCCCGGCACGGTCGAGGTCGACGGCACCGTGGTGGACGAGGACGGCCTCCCGGTCGCCGACGCCACCGTCACGGTGACCGACCCGGCGACGGGCACGGTCCTGGCCGAGGTGGTCAGCGACAGCGAGGGGCGGTGGAGCGCCTCCGGCCTGCCCGCAGGGACGGCGATCAGCGCCACCACCGCCGGTGCGACGCCGGTGACCGCGACCACGGGCGCGGACGGGGCTCCGTCGGCGACCGTGCCGCCGATCGTCGTCCGGGCACCGCTGGGGACGGTGAGCGGTCGTGTGACGCTCGACGGCGTGGCACCGACCTCGCCCGTGACGATCGAACTCCTGCAGGGCGACCAGGTCGTCGTGACGGTCGAGACCGCGGCGGACGGCTCGTACGACCTCCGCCTGCGTCCGGGGAGCTACACCGTCCGCACCGTCGCTCCGGCGACGGGGGCCACGGGACCGACCGAGGTCGCCGTCACGGTCCCGGCCGACGGCACGGTGACGGCGGACTTCCCCTTCGTCTCACCGGTCCCGCAGACCGTGTCGCAGACGGGGACCGTGACGTACACCGACGGCACGCCGGTCGCCGGGACGACCGTCTCCGCCCGCCCGGTCGACGCGGGTGCCGGGGCTGACGTCCAGGGCAGCACGGGTGCCGACGGGTCGTTCGACCTCGTCGGGCTGACGCCGGCGACGCCCTACGTCCTGACGGTCGACGGAGCGGACCCCCGGACCGTCACCTCGGCGGGGCCCGGAGCCGCACCGACGCCGGTCGGCTTCGTCCTGCCGCTGCCGACCGTGGAGCAGCCGGGCACCGTGACGGACGCCGACGGCGCGGCCGTGCGCGGAGCCGAGGTCGTCGCGACGCCTGTCGACCCGGCCGACGGCAGCCCCGTCGAGGCCACGACGGACGCGGACGGCGCGTTCGACCTGACCGGACTGCGCCCGAGCACCGCCTACTCGGTGATCGCTGGCGTCGAGGACCTCGCCAGCGAGCCCGTGGCGGTGACGACGGCCGCCGTCGGTGCGACCCCGACACCGCTGGCGATCGCGCTGCCGGCCGTGGCGGTGCCCCCGACCACGCAGCCGACGCCCGCTCCGACCGCACCGGTCGAGCCGGGCACCGGGCCGACGACCGTGCCGGTCGGCAGCGCGGGTGGCAGCGTGACGGGCGGTGGACTCGCGTTCACCGGTACGGAGCTCACGCCGGGGCTGATCGCCGCGGGCGCGTTCGTCCTGCTGGGCGGCGGTCTGCTGACGTTCCGGGCCGTGCGGAACCGTCGCCGCACGACGCACCTGCAGGACTGACCCGGTGACGAGGACGGGGCGGAGCACTGCCGGCCCGCCCCGTCCCCGTCGTGGTGGCACCGGCGAGTCAGCGCCGCCCCCGCCGAACCCGCGCAGCACCCCGCCGCACCCGGACCGCACCCCACCGGGACCGCGCCGAGCCTCCCGGCCCGTTCCGTGACCAGGCGGGGCGCACCGCCGGAGCCGCACCGAGCCTCCCGGCCGGCGTCACCGGGCCACAGGGCCTGCACGATCCGCCCGCCGCGCACCGTCGAGGTCCCAGGACTCGCCGTCAGCACAGCCCCGGGGTCCCGAGGACTCACGTCGACCGCGCCGAGGTCCCGGGATAGTGGAACCTCGACGACCGGCGATCGGGCGAGTCGGCGCACCTGCCCGCCGAGCGTCGCGCGCCGGACGTGCCTCAGCGCTGGCGACGCGTCCGCACCGACCCCGTGCTCACGGCGACCGACCCGGTCAGCGTCTGGATCGCCCGGCTGACCACCGGCACCGAGGTGGTGACCACCGCGAGCGACGACGTGATCGCCTCGATCGACGACGTCGACAGGTGCTCCTGCGTGTGCGTGTGCACCGGGAAGCCGCGACGTGCCACGAGCACGACGCCGAGCGACCCCACGAGCACCACGGCCCCCGCGAACGGCAGGTACTGCAGCCCGACGAGCCCGAGGGCCTGGCCGCCGATCGCCGCACCGCCCGCGATCCCGATGTTCGAGGCGCCGTTGACGAGCGCGCCGGCGATGTCGGGGGAGACGCCCCCGGTCCGGATGGCCGCCGCCATGAAGAGCGTCCCGGTCGTCCCGTTCGCGGCCATCCACACGCCGGCGACCGCCATGGTGCCGAGCAGGGAGCCGTGGACGAACGGCAGCACGGCGAAGGCACCCGCCATCACGGCGACGGCGGCGACGAGCGTCTGCCGCGGCGCACGGTCGACGAAGACCCCGGCGAGCCAGAGCCCGACGACCCCGGTGCCGCCGAGCACGAGGAGTGCGCCGCTCACCATGCCGGCGTCGAGCCCGGCGTCGATCGCGTAGGGGCCGATGTAGGTGTAGACGACGTAGTGGCCGGCGAAGAGCAGCAGGTCGGCCACCACGACGGCGAGCAGGCCGGTGCGTGCCCACGCCCGCGGCGAACCGATGTGCGGCGATGCGCTCCCGCCGACGCTCGGCAGGAACGCCACGGCGACCACGGCGAGCGCCGCGGCAGCGAGTGCGACCCCGCCGACGGCCGGCCGCCAGCCGGTGTGCTGCGCGACCCAGGTCGCGAGGGGCACCCCGAGGACGAAGCCGAGCGAGCTGCCGGAGTAGACGAAGGCGATCGCCCGGCCGGCCAGCCGGGGCGGCACGATGCGGGTCGCGTAGGCCGACGCGACCGAGAAGAACAGCGCGTGTGCGACACCGCCGACGACGCGGCCTGCGCAGACGACGGCGAAGGTCGGAGCGAGCGCGACCATCACGTTCGACACCGCGTAGCCGACCAGGGTGGCGACGAGCACCGCCTTGCGGGGGAGTCGCGCGGTGAACGCGGTGAGCGGCAGCGCGAGGATCGCGACGGCCGCCGCGTACACGGTCACGACGACGCCCATGGTGGACTCGGAGACGCCGAGGTCACGGCTCATGGTGCCGAGCAGGCCGACCGGCATGAGCTCGGTCGTGATCGCGAAGAACGTCGCGAGACCGAGCACGGCGATGCCGACGACGGACCTGCTGGTGACGGTGATCGGCCTCGTGTGCGTCGACACGGCCGAGGTGGTGGTGTTGGTGGACACGCTGCTGACCTCCTCCGGGGGACACCGGAGCACGCAGCAGCTCACCGTCCTGACGGTGGGGGTGCGGGGCGCGCTCGCGGTTCGTCGTCCGGGCCGACCGACCCGGACGTGGTGTTGTAGGACGACTCCACGGCGAGTGCGCTCCTCCAGTGTTGCACGCTGCATCCGGATCGCGCGAGACCCCCGCGGAAAGTCTCAGGAGCGCTCCAACGCACCGCGGGAGCGGGCATTCCCCGGTCAGTTCTCGTTCGTCACGGTCCCCTGCACGCCGCCGCCCCGCAGGGTGACGGTCAGCGTGCCGCTCATCGACTGCGCCGAGAGCGAGACGTTCCCGTGCAGGGCGTCCTCGCGCGGGTAGCAGGCGGTCGTCGACTCGAGTCGGTTCGCGGTCGCCACCAGGCAGATGGTCTCGCGGTCGGTGCCGACGCCGGCCCAGACGTTCCAGGGCGTCTCGAACGAGCTGCCGTCGAGCGCCCGGTTCGTGAACACGAGCCGTGTGGTCCGCAGGCTCACCGGCGCCTCGACCGGGCCCGGCAGCTGGTCGGCGTACGTCTGCGGGATGTCGAGGAGCTCCTCGAGCGTGACCGTCCCGGCACTCGGCGTCGTGCTCGGCGCGGCGGCGGGCTGGTCGTGCGAGGTGCCGACGAGCGTCCCGGCGGCGAACGTCAGGCCGAGCACGGCCGCGGCACCGAGCGCGATCCAGGCGCGCGGGCGTGCGGTCCAGAGCAGTGAGCGGGCTCGTGTCCGCCAGGTCGTCGGTCCGGCCGGGAGGCCCGCCCCACCCCCGTCGTCCACCGCGCCCCCGTCGCTCCCCGGCTCGGTACCGGCGGTGCCGGTCCGTCCCGCCGGCTCGGCTCCCGTCGTCGTCGCCGCGCCACCGTCGGACGCCCGGTGCGTGCCGGGGTCGGGTCGTGTGTCGCGGTGCAGACGTGCGTCGGGCTCCGCCCGGGCGTCGTGATCCGTCCGCATGTCCTGTCCTGGTCGCGCGTCGGGGTCGTGTCGCGCGTCGAGGTCCCGGAGCGCGGCCCGCGCCCGAGCGGCGGCCTCGGCCGACGACCCGGCGCCCCACGCGAGCGCCTCGAGTCGTGCCCGTTCCGCGGTGACGTCGTCGTCTGCCATGCGCACTCCCGGTCCGGACGCACCGGACGTCGCCCATGTTCCCACCGAGGCGCAGCGCCGTCCGCCCCGGTGCGGGCTCCGGCCGGTCCGCGCACCCGCCCAGTTCGAGGGGGTAGACGGGACCCATGAGCCCCGACCGTGACCCCGCGTCCGCCACCGACGTGCCGACGACCCCGCCCACGACGGACCGGCACGGCGCGCCACACGACGAACGGCCCGGCGAGGAACGACACGACGCCGTCCGGCACGACGCCGACGAGGAGACCCTCGAGGCGCTCAGCCACGACACCCAGTCCGGCGAGGCCGACTACGTCGCGACGAGCCCCGGGGGGAGCGGCACCGAGCGCCACGTACCGACGCCCGACGAGGAGCAGGGCCGCGGGTCGGAGTACGACCCGGTCGACCAGGGCCCGCAGCAGGAGGGCCAGGGCGGCTAGGCACCCTGGCGGCACCGACCGAGCTCAGCGCACCAGTCGCCGCAGCACGGCCCGCTCGCCGAGCGTCCACACCGCACTCGTGACGACGTAGAGCGTCGCGGCGAGCGGGACCACCGCGGCGAAGGCGACGGAGACGAACGGCACCCACCGGGCCACGGCCGCCGCGGTCCCGCCGCCGGGCGTTCCGGGAACCGGTGCGTCGACGGGGTTCCAGCGGGAACCGGCACGCCGCGACAGCTCGACCGTGACGGCGAGCACGCCGAGCAGCACGAGCACGATCCAGGCGTGCGTCCAGAGCGGTCCTGCCAGCACCGCGAGGAGCGTGTGTCCGAGCGGGATGTCGACGAGGGTGGCGTCGAGCAGGGCGTTCGCGGCGCCCGCGACGGACGCGTGGGTGAAGAGCGTGTACACGAGCGACAGGACCGGAGCCTGCGCGAGCACCGGCAGGCAGCCGGCGAGCGGCGAGACGTGCTCCGACGTGTACAGCCGCTGCAGCGCCTCCTGGAGCCGACGCGTGTCGCTGCCGTACCGTCGGCGGAGTGCCGCGACCTGCGGCGCCAGGCGACGGCGGTCCCGTTCGGCTCGCACCTGCAGCACGGCGAGCGGGACGAGCGCCGCACGGACGGCGAGCGTGACGAGGACGACCGCGAGTGCGGCCGCAGCGGCGCCCGCGACGGGCGCGAGCCCGTCGGTGAGGGCGGTGAGCAGGTCGGCGCCGGCGTGCAGCAGGCTCCCGACGACGGGCAGGGTGGTGACGTCCATGACGATCCGTTCGGTGGAGGGGTACGCGGTCACGTGACCCGACCACCCGCGGGTGGTCAGGGCGGCGTCACCGCGCCCGGCGCTCGCGACCGCACGTGACCATCGGCGTCCGGGTGCCGCCACCCGATCCGCGTCGGCCGTTCGACGGCCTCCCTCGGCCGGCCGTCGGCGGTCGGGTCGACGTCGAGCCCGAGCACCGTGGCGAGCACGCGGACGACGAGGACCGTCGCGGCCACCGCCGCCAGGCCGAGGGCGGCGACGGCGAGCAGCGGCGCGGGGGAGGCCACCGAGGCGTCACCGAGCTGGAGCGCGGCGACGGCACGCAGCAGGAGCTCGATGACGGTCATGGTCGGTTCAGCGTAACGCCCGCGTGCCGCGGCGGACCGTCGGGTGTGGACGGGCAGGATCACAGGCATGACCGCAGGATCGCCGAGCACCCCAGCGACCCTCGCCCTCGAGCGGGCGGGGATCCCGTTCACGCCGCACGTCTACGAGCACCACGAGACGGCGACGAACTTCGGCGAGGAAGCAGCCGCGGCGCTCGGCCTCCGCGAGGAGCAGGTCTTCAAGACCCTGGTGGTCTCGGTCGACGGGCAGCTCGCGGTCGCGGTCGTCCCCGTCGCGAACCGACTCGACCTCAAGGCGATCGCCGCAGCCCTGGGCGGCAAGAAGGCGACGCTGGCGCAGCCGGCCCTCGCCGAGAAGCGGACCGGGTACGTCGTCGGCGGGATCAGTCCGGTCGGGCAGAAGACTGCGCTCCGCACGGTCGTCGACGAGTCGGCGCTGACCTACCCGAGCATCTTCGTCTCCGGAGGCCGTCGCGGGTTCGACATCGAGGTCGCTCCGACCGACCTCGTCCGCGTCACCGACGCCTCGACCGCGGCCATCGCGCGGACCTGAACAGGACCCCAGCGCGGACCTGAGTCGAGCCGACGCAACTTCTTCCACCTCCCGGGAATGACCCGGCGCCTCCTGCGTTGCATTGAGTCGAAGGCACTCAAGTTCCCCAGGAGGTCCCGTTGCCAGAGACGTTCGGCCCGACCGGCAGCAGCGACGCGTTCGACGCGTTCCTCGCCCGCCTGCTCGCGGCACAGCAGTCCGGCGCCCAGCGGTCCGTACCGTTCGGGCGACCGGTCGACATCACGCGGCTGCTCAGCCGCCGCACGCACGACCTGCTCAAGCGCACCGCCGAGTACGCGGCATCGCAGGGGCAGCGCGAGATCGACGCCCTGCACGTCCTGCACGTGCTCGTGGGCGCCGACCCCTTCGCCGCGGTGCTCCGCCACGCCGGCGTCGACCCCGAGCGCTTCGCCGCCGAGGTCGAGGAGCGCCTCCCCGCCCCGACCGACGAGCCCGTCGAGGGGCGCCCGACGCTGACCGGCACCGCGCAGCGGATCCTGCTCGAGGCGACCCAGGCCGCCAAGGGCTTCGGCAGCACCTACACCGACCCCGAGCACGTCTTCTTCGCGCTCGTCACCGACCAGGACACCGTCGCCGGGCAGCTGCTCGCGAGCGCCGGTGTCACCCCGCAGGCCGTGCAGGACTTCGCCCAGCAGGCCGCGGCAGCAGCACGAGAGGGGCGCCCGATGCCCGACACCACGACGACCGAGAGCGACACCCCGACGCTCGACCAGTTCGGCACCGATCTCACCGAGCGCGCCCGCGACGGTCGCATCGACCCGGTGATCGGCCGTGCCGACGAGATCGAGCAGACGGTCGAGATCCTGCTCCGTCGCACGAAGAACAACCCCGTCCTCATCGGTGAGCCCGGTGTCGGCAAGACGGCCATCGTCGAGGGCCTCGCGCAGCGCATCGCCGACGGCGACGTGCCCGTCCTCCTGCAGGGCAAGCGCGTGGTCGCCCTCGACCTGCCCGGCATGCTCGCCGGCACCCGCTACCGCGGTGACTTCGAGGAGCGCCTGACGAAGGCGATGGACGAGATCGCGGCACACGCCGACGAGCTCATCGTGTTCGTCGACGAGCTCCACACGGTCGTCGGTGCGGGCGGCGGCGGCGAGGGCGGCTCGATGGACGCCGGCAACATCCTCAAGCCCCGACTGGCGCGCGGCGACCTGCACCTGGTCGGCGCGACGACCCTGAACGAGTACCGGCGCATCGAGAAGGACGCCGCGCTCGAGCGTCGCTTCCAGCCGGTCACGGTGGGGGAGCCGAGCGTCGAGGACGCCGTCGCGATCCTCGGTGGGCTCGCCCCTCGGTACGCCGAGCACCACGACGTCGAGTACACGCCCGAGGCCCTCCGCGCCGCGGTCGAGCTCTCGCACCGCTACGTCACGGACCGGCACCTGCCGGACAAGGCCATCGACCTCGTCGACCAGGCGGGCGCCCGTCGTCGTCTCGCCCTGTCGGGCGACGTCGACACCGAGGCGCTCCGCGACCAGGTCGCCGAGCTGCAGGCCGACAAGGACCGCGCGGTGGCCGACGAGCGGTACGAGGAGGCGTCGCGCCTGCGCGACGAGATCGACGGACTGGAGGCGCGGATCACCGCAGTCTCCTCGGGTGACGGAAGCAGCGCCTCCCGTCCGACCCCCGCCGACCGCACGATCACGGAGGCCGACATCGCCGAGGTGGTGTCGCGCGCCACCGGCATCCCCGCGACGCGCCTGACGCAGGGCGACCGCTCCCGGCTCGCCTCCCTCGAGGACGAGCTCCACGAGCGCGTCGTCGGCCAGGACGACGCCGTGCGCGCCGTCGCGACCGCGGTCCGGCGCAGCCGCACCGGCATGGGCGACCCGCGTCGCCCGGTCGGCAGCTTCCTGTTCCTCGGCCCGACGGGCGTCGGCAAGACCGAGCTCGCGAAGGCCCTCGCCGGGTCGCTGTTCGGCGACGAGTCCGCCATGCTCCGCTTCGACATGAGCGAGTTCGGCGAACGGCACACCGTGTCCCGCCTGGTCGGTGCCCCTCCCGGGTACGTCGGCTACGACGAGGCCGGGCAGCTCACGGAGCGCGTCCGTCGCAACCCGTACTCGGTGATCCTGCTCGACGAGGTCGAGAAGGCCCACCCCGACGTCTTCAACCTGCTGCTGCAGGTGCTGGACGACGGACGGCTCACCGACGGGCAGGGGCGCACGGTCGACTTCCGCAACACGGTCGTCATCATGACGTCGAACATCGGGTCGGAGTTCCTCGCGTCCCGCTCCGGGGCCCTCGGGTTCTCGGCATCGGCAGACGGCGGCTACTCCGAGGACGACCTGCGTGCCCGAGTCATGGGCCGGCTGCGCGAGTCGATGCGTCCGGAGTTCATCAACCGGATCGACGACATCGTGCTGTTCCGCAAGCTCGAGCGCGGACAGCTCCGGTCGATCGTCGACCTGCTGCTGCAGGACACCGCGCTCCGGCTCCTCGCGCAGGGCATGACCCTGTCGGTGTCGGACGCCGCGACCGACTGGCTCGCCGAGCACGGCTACGAGCCGGAGTACGGCGCCCGCCCGCTCCGGCGGCTGATCCAGCGCGAGGTCGACGACCGCATCGCGACCCTGGTGGTGGACGAGCAGGCGCACGACGGTGACACCGTCCGGATCGACGTCGAGGACGGCGGGCTCGTGGCCCGCGCATCCGCCGCGGCAACGGTCTAACCGCAACCACGCGCAGCACGGCCCCGGTACCCCAGCGGTACCGGGGCCGTGCTGCGTCCGCGTGTTCTGCGATGCAATTCCAGAAATGTGGGAAGAAAGGGTTGCGCTCGCATTCCCGACGCCGATAGTGTTCACGAGCATCACCGGCTGTACGAGACCGAGAGGGGGCCGACAATGATGATCACCGCGATGAACCCGTTCCGTGGAGTCCGCGCGATCGACGGCACCCCGCTCCGTTCGCACTGACGCGGGACGTCCCGCTCCAGCCGTCCTCCCTCGACCGACCGAGGTCGTCGCACCCCTGACGTGGTGCCGCTCCGGTCGTGCCCGCACAGCCCCGCTGTGACGGGCCGCACACACCGTGCCGTCCGCGGTCGTCCGTCCTGCTGACGGCGGCCGACCGGGCACGGTGCGCGTGCGCCGAGGTCGGACCGCGAGCGGCGGACGTCTCGCGCGACGACTCCACACGGTGACCGCAACCGGTCACCGACAATGCAGCCGTGCGCATTCCTGCGCGCCCTGCGGTCATTCTCGCCCGCATTCTCCGGGCGATCTCGCTGACCCGTTCCCGACGCATTCGTGCGCTCGGTGGTCGGGTTCTCCGTCATGCCCTCGGGCACCCACGAAAGGCACCACCGTGTCGAACGACACCGACGTCCGTCCCCCCGGCACCCGCGCGGTGCGCAGCCGGGTCACGCTCGCCGACCGCATCGCCCTCCGGATCGGCATGTCGCTGATCATCTGGAGTCGTCGGACGCACCACGTCCGCCCCTCGGTCGACCTCGCGACCCGTCAGCGGCTCGAACGCGAGCGGTACGAGCGCGAGCTCGACTGGCTCACGCAGGGCGCCGCGATGCGCCTCTGGCGCTGACGCGGCGCAGCGCCCAGCCCGCCCGCCCGCCCGCGACCGCCGCGCTCGTCGCCGCCGTGATCGAACCACGGAACCGACGTCGAACCAGGTCACCCGCCTGGTTCGACGTCGGTTCCGTGGTTCGACGGTGGGGGCCGGCCACGCGGCGAGGGGGCGGCCCGGCGCGGACCGGAGACGGTGCGCACGACGCACCCCGTGCCTCCCGTACCGTTGTCCGGTGACCGAAACCGCAGCTGCACTCGTCGAACGCCTCACCGCCGTCGTCCCGGACTTCCCGAAGCCGGGCATCCTCTTCCGCGACGTGACGCCGGTCTTCTCGGACCCCGTGGCCTTCGGCCGCGTGTGCGAGGCCCTCGCGGCGCCGTTCGCGATCGGCGGCGGGTTCCAGGCCGTCGCCGGCATCGAGGCGCGCGGCTTCGCCCTCGCCGGCGGCATCGCGGCGCAGCACCAGGTCGGTGTGCTGACCGTCCGCAAGGCCGGCAAGCTCCCCGGCGAGGTCCTCAGCGAGCAGTACGCGCTCGAGTACGGCGAGGCCGAGCTCGAACTCCGCCCGGGGCAGCTGCCGCAGGGCACGCGGGTGCTCGTCGTCGACGACGTCCTCGCCACCGGCGGCACCGCGGCGGCGACCGTCACGCTGCTCGAGCGCGCGGGGTACGAGGCGGTCGGCTTCGCGTCGCTGCTCGAGCTCGACGGACTCGCCGGTCGCGAGCGCCTCGAGCCCCGCCTGCCCGTCACCACACTCGGCCGCGTCCCCGCCTGAGCGTCCGCCGCCGCGCACTAGTCTTGACCCACCCCTGAACCAACCGAGGAGCACCACGATCGTGACCGAGTCAGTCGCACCAGCGCCCGCAGACCTGCCCCAGGCACCCGAGCCCCGCACCGCGACGACGACCACGACGGGCACCGAGCTCTTCGACGGCGAGCGTGGCGTGGTCGCGATCCGCGTCGGCGGCGTCCTGAAGGACCTCGACGCGGCGGTGCAGGACGGCGAGACGGCCGAGGCGGTCACCCTGCAGGAGCAGGACGGCCTCGACATCCTCCGCCACTCGGCCGCGCACGTGCTCGCGCAGGCCGTGCAGCAGATCAACCCGGACGCCAAGCTCGGCATCGGGCCGCCCGTGACCGACGGCTTCTACTACGACTTCGACGTCGCCGAGCCGTTCACGCCGGAGGACCTCAAGGCGATCGAGAAGGGCATGGACCGGATCATCCGGCAGGCCCAGCGCTTCCGTCGCGTCGTCGTCACCGACGACGAAGCACGCGAGCGGATGGCGGGGGAGCCCTTCAAGCAGGAGCTCATCGGCCTCAAGGGCGCCGCGGACGAGGGCGACTCCGGTGAGAGCGTCGAGGTCGGCGCCGGCGAGCTGACGGTCTACGAGAACGTCGACCCGAAGTCGGGCGAGGTCGTCTGGCAGGACCTCTGCCGCGGCCCGCACGTCCCGCACACCCGGTGGATCGGCAACGCCTCGAAGCTCATGCGCGTCGCGGCGGCGTACTGGCGCGGCTCGGAGAAGAACCCGCAGCTGCAGCGCATCTACGGCACGGCGTGGCCGGACAAGGACCAGCTCAAGGCGTACCAGCTCCGTCTCGAAGAGGCTGCGAAGCGCGACCACCGCAAGCTCGGCGCCGAGCTCGACCTGTTCTCGTTCCCGGACGAGATCGGTTCGGGCCTGGCGATCTTCCACCCGAAGGGCGGCATCATCCGCCGCGAGATGGAGGACTACTCGCGCCGTCGGCACGAGCAGGAGGGCTACTCCTTCGTCTACACGCCGCACATCACCAAGGGCGACCTGTTCGAGCAGTCCGGTCACCTCGGCTGGTACAAGGACGGCATGTTCCCGGCCATGCACATGGACGAGGCCCGCGACGAGGACGGCAACGTCACGCGGCAGGGGGCGGACTACTACCTCAAGCCGATGAACTGCCCGATGCACATCCTGGCGTACCGCTCGCAGGCCCGGTCCTACCGCGACCTGCCGCTGCGGATGTTCGAGTTCGGCACGGTCTACCGCAACGAGAAGTCCGGCGTGATCCACGGCCTGACCCGCGTGCGCGGCATGACGCAGGACGACGCCCACATCTTCACCACGCAGGAGAAGATGAAGGAGGAGCTGACCACGACCCTCCAGTTCGTGCTGTCGCTGCTCCGCGACTACGGCCTCGACGACTTCTACCTCGAGCTCTCCACGAAGGACCCGGAGAAGTACGTCGGCGACGACGACGTGTGGGAGGTCGCGACGAACACCCTGCGCGAGGTCGCCGAGGAGTCGGGCCTCGAGCTCGTCCCGGACCCCGCCGGCGCGGCCTTCTACGGCCCGAAGATCTCGGTGCAGGCCCGCGACGCGATCGGCCGCACGTGGCAGATGTCGACCGTGCAGCTCGACTTCAACCTGCCGGAGCGCTTCGAGCTCGAGTACACGGCACCGGACGGCTCCCGGCAGCGCCCGGTGATGATCCACCGTGCCCTGTTCGGCTCGATCGAGCGCTTCTTCGGCGTCCTCACCGAGCACTACGCGGGCGCGTTCCCGGCGTGGCTCTCCCCGGTGCAGGTCGTCGCGATCCCGGTCGCGGCCGAGTACGGCGACTACCTCGACGAGGTCGTCGCGAAGCTGCGCGCGCACGGCGTCCGCGCCGAGGTCGACCACTCGGACGACCGCATGCAGAAGAAGATCCGCACGCACACCAAGGCCAAGGTGCCGTTCCAGCTCATCGCGGGCGGTGACGACCGCGACGCCGGTGCGGTGTCGTTCCGCTTCCGCGACGGTCGCCAGGACAACGGCGTGCCGGTGGACGAGGCGGTGGACCGCATCCTCACCGCGATCCGCGACCGCGCGCAGGTCTGATGGACCAGGAACGGCCGGGAGGCCCGGAGCAGGTCCCGGGGACCGGTCACGTCGTCGACGTGGCCGGTTCCGAGGCCGCCGACGAGCGGTTGGTGATCCGCGACGCCGCGACCGGCGCCGCCGTGCCGGACGCCTTCCAGCGCCTCTGGAACCCGCACCGGATGGCCTACATCGACGCCGGTCGGGAAGGCGTGGGGCGCGGGCACGACGATGACTGCCCGTTCTGCGCCGCCCCGGGCATGTCCGACGAGGACGGCCTGATCGTCGCCCGCGGTGCGCACGCCTACGTGCTGCTCAACCTCTTCCCGTACAACAACGGGCACCTGCTCGTCTGCCCCTACCGGCACGTCCCGCTCTACGACGAGGCGACGCCGGAGGAGACCCGCGAGATGGCGGAACTGACGCAGACGGCGATGCGCGTCCTGCGGGCGGTGTCGCACTGCGACGGCTTCAACATCGGGATGAACCAGGGCGAGGTCGCCGGAGCCGGTGTGGCCGCGCACCTGCACCAGCACATCGTGCCGCGGTGGGCCTCGGACTCGAACTTCTTCCCGATCATCGCGCGGACGAAGTCGATGTCCCAGCTGCTCGGTGACACCCGCCGACTCGTCGCCGAGGGCTGGCCCGCCGCGGACTAGACTGTCGGCATCATGAGCGACAGCACCAGCACCCCGAGCACCAACGGCACCTCGATCACCGGCTCCGACCGCGTCAAGCGCGGCCTCGCGGAGATGCTCAAGGGTGGCGTCATCATGGACGTCATCGACGCCGAGCAGGCCCGCATCGCGGAAGAAGCGGGCGCGACCGCCGTCATGGCGCTCGAGCGCGTCCCTGCCGACATCCGCGCGCAGGGCGGTGTCGCCCGCATGTCCGACCCGTCGATGATCGAGGAGATCATCGCCGCGGTGTCGATCCCGGTCATGGCGAAGGCCCGCATCGGTCACTTCGTCGAGGCGCAGGTCCTGCAGGAGCTCGGCGTCGACTACATCGACGAGTCCGAGGTCCTCTCGCCGGCCGACTACGTCAACCACATCGACAAGTGGAACTTCACCACGCCGTTCGTCTGCGGTGCCACCAACCTGGGCGAGGCGCTCCGCCGCATCACCGAGGGTGCGGCGATGATCCGCT
Source organism: Curtobacterium sp. NPDC089185 (assembly GCF_040685235.1). NCBI lineage: Bacteria > Bacillati > Actinomycetota > Actinomycetes > Micrococcales > Microbacteriaceae > Curtobacterium > Curtobacterium sp. NPDC089185. The sequence continues at coordinate 116,511 of NZ_JBFBHK010000007.1, forward strand.
CCAAGGGCGAGGCCGGTACGGGCGACGTGTCCGAGGCCACGAAGCACATCCGCACCATCTCGAAGGAGATCGCGGCGCTGCGGTACCTCAAGGAGGACGAGCTCTACGTCGCGGCCAAGGAGCTCCAGGCCCCGTTCGACGTGGTCAAGGAGGTCGCGCAGACGGGCAAGCTCCCGGTCGTGCTCTTCACCGCCGGTGGTGTCGCCACCCCGGCCGACGCCGCGATGATGATGCAGCTCGGCGCGGACGGCGTGTTCGTCGGCTCCGGCATCTTCAAGTCGGGCGACCCTGCGAAGCGCGCCGCCGCCATCGTCAAGGCCGTCACCTTCCACGACGACCCGAAGGTCATCGCGGAGGTCTCCCGCGGGCTGGGCGAGGCGATGGTCGGCATCAACGTCGCCGACGTCCCCGCACCGCACCGCCTCGCCGAGCGCGGCTGGTGAGCGTCCGGCCCCGCATCGGGGTCCTGGCGCTGCAGGGTGACTTCCGCGAGCACATCGCCTCGCTGACGGAGCTCGACGCGGACGTCGTGCCGCTCCGGCGGCCGGAGGAGATCGCGGCGCTCGACGGCGTCGTGATCCCCGGCGGCGAGTCGAGCGTCATGGACAAGCTGTCCCGTGCGTTCGGCGTGGCCGGACCGCTGTCGGCGGCGATCCGCGGCGGACTCCCCACGTACGGCACGTGCGCGGGCATGATCATGCTGTCCTCGCGCATCGCCGCGGGCATCCCCGGGCAGCAGACGCTCGACGTCCTCGACACCACGGTGCGGCGGAACGCGTTCGGCAGCCAGAACGACTCGTTCGAGACCGACATCCCGATGCCGGCGCTCGGCGACGCCCCCGTGCACGCGGTGTTCATCCGTGCGCCCGTGGTGGAAGAGCACGGCGACGGGGTGCAGGTGCTCGGCGCGTTGTCCGACGGCCAGGTGGTCGCGGTGCAGCAGGACAACGTCATCGCGAGTGCGTTCCACCCCGAGGTCGCCGGCGAGGACCGCTTCCACCGGCGCTTCCTCGACCTGGTCCGCTCCGCCTGACCTGGTCCGCTCCGCCTGCCCCGCCGCGCCCCGACCACACGCTGCACGCGACCAGCGCGCCGGGGCGGCACCGTGCCTCCCGGGCCGGTAAACTGATCCGGATCTTCAGCGAGACCAAGGAGCACCGTGTCCGGGCATTCCAAGTGGGCAACGACCAAGCACAAGAAGGCGGTCATCGACCAGCGCCGTGCGAAGTCGTTCGCCAAGCTCATCAAGAACATCGAGGTGGCCGCCAAGATGGGCGGTGCCGACCTGTCGGGCAACCCGACGCTGGTCGACGCCGTGCAGAAGGCCAAGAAGACCTCGGTGCCGAACGACAACATCGACCGCGCCATCAAGCGCGGCGCCGGCCTGACCGGTGAGTCGATCGAGTACACGACGATCATGTACGAGGGCTACGGCCCGAACGGCGTCGCGATGCTCGTCGAGTGCCTCACCGACAACAAGAACCGCGCCGCGGCCGAGGTCCGGACGGCGATGTCCCGCAACGGCGGCACCATGGCCGACCCGGGCAGCGTCGCCTACAACTTCTCGCGCAAGGGCGTCATCTCGGTGACGAAGGTCGACGGGCTCGACGAGGACACCGTCATGACGGCCGTCCTCGACGCGGGTGTCGAGGACGTCGTCGACCAGGGCGGCGGCTTCGAGGTCATCACCGAGGCGAGCGACCTCGTCGCGGCCCGCACCGCGCTGCAGGACGCCGGCATCGACTACGACTCCGCCGACGCCGAGTTCGTGCCCGGCGTGAAGGTCCCGGTCGACGCGGACACCGCGCGCAAGGTCTTCAAGCTGATCGACGCGCTCGAGGACAGCGACGACGTGCAGAACGTCTACGCCAACTTCGACATCCCCGCGGACGTCCAGGCCGAGCTCGACGAGGACGAGGACTAGCCGGTGCTCCGGGTGCTCGGGGTCGACCCCGGGCTCACCCGGTGCGGCGTCGGCGTGGTCGAGGTCGCACCGAACCGGCGGGCCCGGCTGGTGCACGTCACGGTCGTGCGCACGCCGGCCGACATGGCGCTCGAGCAGCGGCTGCTGCGCATCGCGCAGGGCATCGAGGCCGAGATCGACGAGCACCGTCCGGACGCCGTCGCGGTCGAGCGGGTGTTCGCGCAGGCGAACGTCCGGACCGTCATGGGGACCGCACAGGCCTCCGGGCTCGCGCTGCACGCAGCAGCGGCCCGGGGCCTGCCCGTCGGTCTGCACACACCGTCCGAGGTGAAGGCCGCCGTCACCGGCTACGGCAACGCGGACAAGCGGCAGGTGCAGACGATGATCGCGCGCGTGCTCGGTCTCGACGAGGCACCGAAGCCCGCCGACGCCGCGGACGCGCTCGCCCTGGCCGTGTGCCATGCCTGGAGGCTCGGATCACCCGACCGGGTCGGCCCCGGCCCGGCGACGCTCACCCCGGCGCAGCGTGCGTGGCGCGACGCGCAGGCAGGCACCGCCGACACGCCCCTCGCGCGCGCCGAGGCTGCGGCCGCGCGGCGGTCCGGCTTCGTCGGCGGGCGGCCCTAGGCTCGTGGGCATGATCGCGAGCCTCCGGGGAACCTGCATCGACGTCGCCGGATCGGCCGTCGTGATCGAGGTCGGGGGAGTGGGCTACGCCGTCACGGTCACGCCCGCGCACGCCCTCACCATGCGGCACGGCGCCGAGGTCTTCCTGCGCACGGCGATGATCGTGCGCGAGGACGAGCAGCAGCTGTTCGGCTTCGAGTCGACCGATGCGCTGCAGGTGTTCGACCTGCTGCGCAGCGTCTCCGGCGTCGGCCCGAAGTCCGCGCTCGGCGTCCTCGCCCACATGGACCCGGCACAGGTCGCGAACGCCGTCGCGAGCGAGGACGACGCCGCGTTCCGCAAGGTCTCGGGCATCGGCCCGAAGACCGCCAAGCTCATCACGGTCGCACTCTCCGGCAAGCTCGTCGCCTTCGAGCAGGCAGCCCTCCCCACCACCGCCGGTGCGGCGACCGCCCACCCCGCGGCGGTCGACGTCGTGACAGCCCTCGTCGGGCTCGGCTGGCGCGAGGACGCGGCGCAGTCCGCGGTCGACGCCGTCGTCGCCGGCGACCCGGGTGCGGCGGCGATGGGCACCCAGGCCCTGCTCCGTGCGGCACTCGGGACGCTGCGTCCCGCCGGAGCCGGCCGGTGAGCGGCATCACGTCCGCGGGCGCCGAGTCGCAGGAGGAGCTCGCCTTCGAGGGGGCGCTCCGCCCGAAGTCGCTCGACGAGTTCGTCGGGCAGCGGAAGGTCCGCGGGCAGCTCGACCTGCTCCTCCGCGCCGCCGCGCTGCAGGACCGGACCCCGGACCACATCCTGATGGCCGGTCCGCCCGGGCTCGGCAAGACGACGCTCGCGATGATCGTCGCGCACGAGTCCGGCCGACCGCTGCGCATGTCGAGCGGACCGGCGATCCAGCACGCCGGTGACCTCGCCGCGGTGCTCTCGTCGCTCGTTCCGGGCGAGGTCCTCTTCATCGACGAGATCCACCGGATGGCGCGTTCGGCGGAGGAGATGCTCTACCTCGCGATGGAGGACTTCCGCATCGACGTCATGGTCGGCAAGGGTGCCGGTGCGACGAGCATCCCCCTCGACCTCGCACCGTTCACCCTCGTCGGCGCGACCACCCGTGCCGGCCTCCTGCCGAACCCGCTCCGCGACCGCTTCGGGTTCACCGCCCACCTGGAGTTCTACGAGAAGGACGAACTCGAGCAGGTCCTCATCCGTGCGGCCCACCTGCTCGAGCTCGCGATCGACCGCTCGGCGCTCCGGGAGATCGCGGGTCGTTCCCGCGGGACACCCCGCATCGCGAACCGCCTGCTGCGACGCGTGCGCGACTTCGCCCTCGTGCACCGCACGACGGACGGCATGGCGGCCGTGCAGGGCGCGCTCGACCTCTACGACGTCGACGACCTCGGCCTCGACCGCCTCGACCGCGCCGTCGTCGAGACCATGCTGACGCGCTTCGACGGCGGACCGGTCGGGCTGAACACCCTCGCGGTGTCCGTCGGCGAGGAGTCCGAGACGATCGAGTCGGTCGTCGAGCCGTTCCTCGTGCGCGTCGGCCTCGTCACCCGGACACCGCGTGGCCGGATCGCCACCCCGCAGGCGTGGCGGCACTTCGGCATGACCCCGGGGGACGGCACCGCCGGACAGCCCGGCCTGTTCGACGAGTGATCGCCTGTACGGTACGCTGGTACACGGTATTTCGCCCGACCGGCCCTCGCAGTCGGTCAGGACGCTCACGGTGACCTGCCCGATCACGGACACACCCGTGCCCTAGACTGCTACGGCCCGAAGCCGAGCAGCGACCGCTCCGGCTGGATCCGAGCAACCAGAGAAGGCACCGCCCCCATGGACCAATCACTCTTCCTCATCGTCATCATCGTGGCGTTCGCCGCGTTCATGTTCTACAGCAGCCGCAAGCGCAAGAAGCAGCAGGCGGAGCTCCAGACGAAGATGGTCCCGGGCTCCCGCGTCATGCTCTCGTTCGGCCTCTACGGCACGCTCGTGTCCGTCGACGACGACAAGGTCACGGCGGACGTCGAGGTCGCTCCCGGCACGGTCGTGACGGTGCACCGCCAGACCCTGTCGCGCGTGGTCGACGAGGACGCGTCCGACGTCGAGACCGCCGTCGTGGCCGACGACGAGACCACCGCCCCGAAGCCGGTCGCCGAGCTGAACGGTGAGCCGGTCTACGGCGAGCGTGTCGACGAGGTCGACCCGGCGAAGCGCAAGACCGAAGACTGATGCTCCCCGGTCGCCGGGTCCACCGACCCGGCGACCACACCTCCTGCCGCCGGCCTCGCCGCCGTCGGTCCTGAACAGAAAGACGAGACGACCGGTGGCACGATCGACACCCGTCAAGAAGGCGTTGCGCTCGCTCACCTGGTTGGTGATCATCATGGCCGCCCTGGCGGGCCTGAACACCGCCGCGTCGGTGCTCGCCGCCAACAGCAAGGACGACACCAACGAGTGGTTCGCCGGCGCGAGCTGGGTCCCGGAGTTGGCGCTCGACCTGCAGGGCGGCACGCAGCTGACGCTCGCGGCGCAGAACACCGAGGGCGGTTCCGTCACCTCGCAGCAGTTGAACCAGGCGGTCAACATCATCCGCCAGCGCATCAACGCGACCGGCGTCTCCGAGTCCCAGATCAACACGCAGGGCACGAACAACATCGTGGTGTCGATCCCGGGCAAGCCCGACAAGGCGACGATCGACCGGATCGAGGCCGCGGCGAAGCTGACCTTCCGCCCGGTGCTCTACACGGAAGCCGCCACGAACTCGGCGGTCGGCGGGAGCGACGGCAAGACCGCCTCGCCGACGCCGTACTCGCCGCCCGCGTCGCTCGACGCCACCCCGAGCACGAAGCCGACCAACGGCAGTGACCTCGCGCAGGTGACCCCGGCGCTCCAGGACCTGTACACGAACTACAACTGCGCTGCGCCGGACGACGTCACCGCGGCGCCGGACGACGAGCCGCTCGTCACGTGTGACCAGGACGGTGCCGCCAAGTACATCCTCGGCCCCGTCGAGGTCTCCGGTTCGGGCATCAGCAACGCGACCTCGGGCCTCGCCACCGACAGTCAGGGTGCGACGACCGGTGAGTGGGCGGTCAACCTGACCTTCCGAGGGCAGAGCTCGGACGACTTCCGTCAGGTCACGAGTCGCCTCGTGCAGCTCCAGCCGCCGCAGAACCAGTTCGCCATCGTCCTCGACGGCACGGTCATCCAGGCACCGGCGGCCAACGCCGCGATCACCAACGGCAAGGCGCAGATCACGGGTGGCTTCACCGCCGAGTCGTCGAAGACCCTCGCCGATCAGCTCAAGTACGGTGCCCTGCCGATCAACTTCCAGGTGCAGTCGAACGAGAACATCTCGGCGACGCTCGGCACCGCCCAGCTCGTCGGCGGTCTCGTCGCCGGTCTGATCGGTCTGATCCTGGTGGTCATCTACTCGGTGATCCAGTACCGCGCACTGGCGTTCGTGACGGTCCTGTCGCTCGGTGTGGCCGCGGTGCTGACCTACCTGGTCATCGCGATCATGTCGTGGCGGGTGGACTACCGCCTGTCGCTCGCCGGCGTTGCCGGTCTGATCGTCGCGATCGGCATCACCGCGGACTCGTTCATCGTCTACTTCGAGCGCATCCGCGACGAACTGCGCGACGGGCGCGGCCTCGAGAGCGCCGTGGAGGCGGGGTGGCGGCGGGCCCTCCGCACGATCCTGGCGTCCGACTCGATCAACTTCCTCGCCGCGGTCGTGCTCTACATCCTGGCCGTCAGCGACGTGAAGGGCTTCGCGTTCACGCTGCTCCTCACCACCCTGATCGACATCGTCGTCGTCGTGCTCTTCACGCACCCGATGATGCAGCTCATCGCCCGCAGCCGCTTCTTCGGCGAGGGGCACAGGTTCAGCGGACTCGACCCGTCCGCACTCGGCGCCGTCTACCGCGGCCGTGCGCAGTTCCGCGCACCGGTCGTCGACGGCAAGCGCCAGCGGAGTGCGGGCGAGGCCCAGCGCCGCCAGACGATCGCAGAGCGGAAGGCCCAGCAGGCCTCCGGCGACAACGGCTCGACGCCGGACGGGAAGGACGACTGATGGCCAGCTTCAGCCAGTTCGGCAGCGACCTCTACACGGGCAAGCGCTCGTACGACATCGTCGGGCGCCGGAAGACCTGGTACCTCGTCGCGATCATCGCCATCGTGGTCTCGCTCGCGGTGCCGTGGCTCCGCGGCGGCTACCACCTCGGCATCGAGTTCACCGGTGGTTCCGAGTTCACGATCTCGAACGCGAAGGACCTCGACCAGTCCATCGCGACCCGCACGGTCGAGTCGATCGTGCCCGAGGGCATCCCGCGCGTCTCGCAGGTCGGCCAGGACGGCATCCGCGTCCAGACCGAGCAGCTGACGGACCGTGAGACGAGCGACGTGCAGGACGCGCTCGCGCAGGCCTACGGTGTCTCCGACGACCAGGTCGCCTCGACCTACATCGGTGCCACCTGGGGTGCGGACGTCCTCGCGCAGGCCATCCGCGGCCTCGTGATCTTCCTGGCGCTGGCCGCCGTCGTCATGGCGCTGTACTTCCGCACCTGGAAGATGTCGGTGTCCGCCATGGTCGCGCTGCTGCACGACCTGCTCATCACCGCCGGTGTCTACGGCATCGTCGGGCTCGAGGTGACGCCGGCCGCGGTGATCGGCTTCCTCACGATCCTCGGATACTCGCTCTACGACACCGTCGTGGTGTTCGACAAGGTGCGCGAGAACACCGCGCAGGAGTCGCACCGCACCTTCGTGCAGTCGGTCAACCTCGCGGTGAACCAGACGCTCGTCCGCTCGATCAACACCTCGGTGGTCGCGCTGCTGCCCGTCGCCGCGATCCTCTTCATCGGATCGTACGTGCTCGGCGCCGGCACCCTCCGCGACATCTCCCTCGCGCTCTTCATCGGCATCATCGTCGGCACCTACTCGACGATCTTCATCGCGTCGCCGATGTACGCGCACCTGCGGGAGAACGAGCCGAAGGTCAAGGAGGCCGACGCGAGGAAGACCCGCGCTGCCGAGAAGCGCCAGCGCGAGGTCGACGCCGCGGCCGAGGTCGCCTGATGGCGGTCGAGGTGCACGACGTCGACGTCGCCGAGGCACGTCGTCGGCTGGACGCGGGCGCCCGACTGTTCGACGTCCGCGAGCAGGGGGAGTGGGACGAGGTGCACGCCCCCGAGGCGACGCTCGTGCCGATGTCCGAGCTCGTCGCCCGCTGGCAGGAGATCGACGGTGGCGACCAGCCCGCGATCGTCGTCTGCCACTCCGGGGCGCGGTCGGCCCGGGTGGTCGCCGCCCTCGAGCAGTCCGGCGTCTCCGCGGTGAACCTGACCGGCGGCATGGTCGCTTGGGAGCAGGCGGGCCAGCCGGTCGTGCGCGACGCCCAGGGCGAACCGCGTCACGAGCACTGACCGGACGCGCGTAGGCTTGCCGGACCGTACCCGCACTGGAGGCGCACCATGACGGACACCCGTGAGTCCTCGCCCCAGGGTGCGCCGTCGCCCGACGCGAGCCGTCCCGGTTCCGCACCACGGCCCTCCAGTCCGCTGAACGCGACGACCACCGGCAACCTCGGTTCCCTGCGGTCCCTCCTGCCCCGCCTGTTCTCGCGGGCGCAGCCCGCCGGCGCCGTCGACACGCTCATCCGGACCGTGCGGTCGCACCACCCCAAGGCCGACGTCACGCTCATCGAGCGTGCGTACTCGGTCGCGGAGCGCGCCCACGACGGGCAGAAGCGCAAGTCCGGCGAGCCGTACATCACGCACCCCGTCGCGGTGGCGCAGATCCTGGCCGACCTCGGCATCGGCACCATCACGATCGCCGCCGCGCTGCTGCACGACACGGTGGAGGACACGGACTACCAGCTCGACGAGCTCCGGGCCGACTTCGGCGACGAGATCGCCATGCTCGTGGACGGCGTCACGAAGCTCGACAAGGTCAAGTACGGCGACAGTGCGCAGGCCGAGACCGTCCGCAAGATGGTCATCGCGATGTCGAAGGACATCCGTGTCCTGGTCATCAAGCTCGCCGACCGCCTGCACAACGCGCGCACGTGGGGCTTCGTCGAGTCCGCGTCGGCCACGCGGAAGGCCAAGGAGACGCTCGAGATCTACGCGCCCCTGGCGCACCGACTCGGCATCCAGATGATCAAGCTGGAGCTCGAGGACCTGTCGTTCGCGGTCCTGCACCCGAAGCTCTACGTCGAGATCGACAGCCTGGTCAAGGAGCGGCAGCCGCGCCGCGAGCAGTTCGTGCAGAACGTCATCGGGACGCTCAAGAAGGACCTGAAGGCCGCGAAGGTCCGCGGCGAGGTCATGGGCCGGCCGAAGCAGTACTACTCGATCTACCAGAAGATGATCGTGCGGGGGCGCGAGTTCGACGAGATCTACGACCTGGTCGGGATCCGCGTGCTCGTGCCGACCGTCCGCGACTGCTACGCCATGCTCGGCTCGGTGCACGCGCGCTGGACGCCGCTGCCGGGGCGCTTCAAGGACTACATCGCGACGCCGAAGTTCAACCTGTACCAGTCGCTGCACACGACGGTGTTGGGGCCCCAGGGTCGCGCCGTGGAGATCCAGATCCGCACGCACGAGATGCACCAGCGGGCCGAGTTCGGTGTCGCGGCGCACTGGAAGTACAAGCAGCGGGCAGCGGGACGCGACGTCGACACCGCGTCGACGACGGACGACCAGGACATGGCGTGGCTCGCCCACATCACCGACTGGCAGGCCGAGACGAGCGACCCGGGGGAGTTCCTCGACTCGCTGCGGTACGAGATCGGTGCCAAGGAGACGTACGTCTTCACCCCGCAGGGCAAGGTCATCGGCCTGCCGGCGGGCGCGACCCCGGTCGACTTCGCCTACGCGGTGCACACGGAGATCGGGCACCGCACGATGGGTGCGAAGGTGAACGGTCGACTCGTGCCCCTCGAGAGCGCGCTCTCCAGCGGTGACGTCGTCGAGATCTTCACGTCAAAGAACCCGGACTCGGGGCCGAGCCAGGACTGGCTGACCTTCGTGCGGAGCCCGCGGGCCCGCAACAAGATCAAGCAGTGGTTCACCAAGGAGCGTCGCGAGGAGGCGATCGAGCAGGGTCGCGACGCGATCGCGCGGGCCATGCGGAAGCAGAACCTCCCGCTCCAGCGCATCATGAGCCAGGACTCCATCGCCGAGGTGGCGTCGTCCATGCGGTACGAAGACGTCTCGGCGCTGTACGCGGCCGTCGGCGAGGGGCACGTCTCCACGCAGTCGGTCATCGAGAAGGTGCTCGGCAACGTCCAGACCGAGTCGGAGACCGACGAGCCGGAGCTGGCGTTCCCGCGCCAGGTGACGAGCCGACAGCTGCGCAACAGCGACAGCGGCGTGCTCGTGCGCGGCGCGCCGGACATCCTGGTGAAGCTCGCGAAGTGCTGCACCCCGGTGCCGGGCGACCAGATCGTCGGGTTCATCACCCGCGGTCAGGGCGTGTCCGTGCACCAGGCGTCCTGCACCAACGTGAAGTCGCTCATGAACGAGCCGGACCGGATGATCGAGGTCGAGTGGGCGCCGTCGTCAAAGTCGGTCTTCCTCGTGCAGATCCAGATCGAGGCCCTCGACCGGTCGGGGCTCCTCAGCGACGTCACGCGTGTGCTGACCGACCACCACGTGAACATCCTGTCGGCGACCGTGTCGACGTCGTCCGACCGGCTCGCGCTCAGCCGCTTCGTGTTCGAGATGGGCGACACGACGCACCTCGACCGCGTGCTCAACGCGGTGCGCCGCATCGACGCCGTGTACGACGTGTACCGGGTCAGCGCCGGCTGACCGGCCCCGTCACCTCCGCGAGTCGCCGCGCCGCCTGACGGACCATCGGCACCGTCCCCAGCGCGTCGAGTCGCGCCCGGACGGCATCGGGGTCGACCACTCCGATCGCGACGAGCCCCTGCAGGCAGTCCCGCGCGTCGGCGGCGAACGGGCCCGGCGCACGCAGCAGGTCGAGTGCGGTCCGCAGCGGCGTGGTGACCCGGACGGTCCCGAGCACGACCACGTCGCCGTCCTCCAGCCGGACCTCCCGCAGGCGGACGTCGGCGTCGACGCGCACGCGCAGGTTCGGCGGTGCGACGACCTCGGGCACGGCCGGCTCGCGTGCCGTCGCGCCCCAGATCCAGGCAGCGGACCGCCCGCCCGCGACCAGGCGCCGGTCCGGGATCCGCCACGCGTGCGCAGCGGCCCGGAGCGCCGGGACCTGCGGCTCGGCGGGGGAGGCCCAGCACCGTCCGACGGCGACGAGCTCGCCGGCGAGGACCGCGGCGCGCAGCTCCGCCTCCGGCCAGTCGTCGCTGGTCAGCAGGCGCGGGGTCGGCACCCGCTCATCCTGCCCGACCGGCAGGGCGTCCAGGGGGCCCTGTGCACAGGTCGGTGGACGTCCGGCATTCCCGAGGTCTCGCTCAGCGCAGGACGTCGGCGCGGTCCGGCCCTGCCGCCCCGCTCAGCGCAGGACGTCGGCGCGGTGCACCAGGGCGCCGGCGCCGATGAGCGGACCGTCCTGCGAGAGCCCGGTCGGCACGATCCGGACCTTCGTCACGAAGCCGAACTCGACCCGTTCGGCCACGGCCTCCCGGGCGTACGTGAACAGGTCCGGGCTGACGTGGGAGAACCCGCCGCCGATGGCCACGACCTCGAGGTCGACCAGGCTGGTCGCGGCCGCGATCGCCTGTCCGAGGGCCCGACCGCTGCGACGAACCGCAGCGACCGCGATCTCGTCGCCCACGGCGTACGCGGTGGAGAGCTCCTCGCCGGTCGTCCCGGCGAAGCCCTGACGCTGCGCCCAGGCCACGGTCTTCGGGCCGCTGGCGACCGCTTCGAGGCAGCCGGTGCCGCCGCAGGCGCAGGGGTCGTCGAACCCGCCGCACTCGACGTGCCCGATGTGGCCGGCGTTGCCCGTCGGACCGCTGACCGTCCGGCCGTGCAGGATGAGGCCGCCACCGACGCCCGTCGACACGATCATGCCCATGACGTGGTCCGAGCCCTGCGCGGCGCCGACCCAGTGCTCGGCGAGCGTGATCGCGAGGCCGTCCATCCGGAGCGTCACCGGGACGCCGTCCGGCACGAGCGCGGCGATCCGGTCACGCAGCGGGTACCCGCGCCAGACCGGCATGTTGAGGGGGGAGACGAGCCCCCGCTCCTCGTCGACCGGCCCGGCGGACCCCACGCCGACGCCGACGAGGACCGCGTCGGTCGGCAGGGTCGCGAGCGTCGCGGTGACGACCTCGTCCACCGCCGCCTGCAGCTCGTCCGACGTCCGCTGCGGCCCGGTCGGGCTGCGGTGCCGGGTGCCCGGCACGACGACGCCCTGGTCGGTCACGAAGGCCGCCTCGACCTTGGTGCCACCGAGGTCCACGGCGAGTGCGAGCGCCGAGCCCGACGGGGACGACGGAGACGAGGGGGACGACGGAGACGAGGGGGACTGGGGTGCGGTGCTGGACATGCGCGCTCCGATGCGGCGGTCTGGAGGCCCGGTGCGGCTGTCCGACGCGTCCACGCGTCGGTGCGTGCCGACCCGGGCGACGGGGTCGGGTTGGGTGGTGCTGGTCCGGGCCTCGTGCGGGCCCGGGGGACTCAGTACGAGGTGGTGTCGTCGCCGAGGGCGGAGGCTCCGCCCGTCTCGGCACGGTGGGCGAGCTCGTCGAGGATGCGGGCGGAGGCGCTCGTGCCGATGCGGTCGGCGCCGGCGTCGACCATCTCGACGAGCGTGTCGAGACCGCGGACCCCACCGGAGGCCTTCACGCCGGTGTCCGGTCCGACCGTCTCGCGCATGAGCCGGATGTGCTCGGCGGTCGCGCCACCACCGGCGAAGCCCGTCGAGGTCTTCACGAAGGCGGCACCGGCACGCTGTGCGGCACGCGAGGCCGCGACGACCTCGTCGTCGGTCAGGAACGCCGTCTCGAGGATGACCTTCACGACGGTGTCCCCGGCGGCGTCGACCACGGCGCGGACGTCCTGTTCGACGCGCTCCCAGTCACCCGAGCGTGCTGCGGCGATGTTCTGGACCATGTCGAGCTCGAAGGCGCCGTCCGTCAGGGCCTGCAGGGACTCCGCGACCTTCGTGGCGGTCGTGGTGGTGCCGTGCGGGAAGCCGATGACGGTGCCGACGCCGACCCCGGTGCCCTGCAGGCGCTCGACGGCGTGGGCCACGTCGCTCGGACGGACGCACACGCTGAACACGCGGTACGCAGCGGCCTCGTCGAGCTGCGCGTCGACGTCGGCGCGGGTCAGCTCCGGCTTGAGGATCGCGTGGTCGATGAGGGCCCGCACCTCGTCGGCGCCGAGCGGCGCGGGACGGACCTGGTCTGCGGGGATTGCTGCGTTGTCCACCCGGAAAGACTACCCGGAGGCGACCGGCGTACCGTGCCCCTCATGCAGGTCCTCGTCACCGGTGCAACCGGCTACATCGGAGGACGTCTCGTCCCCCGTCTCCTCGAGGCCGGACACCGCGTCCGCGTCTTCGTCCGCACGCCCCGCAAGCTCCAGGACGTGCCGTGGCACGACGACGTGGAGATCGCCGCGGGCGACCTGCAGGACGCCGAGGCCGTCCGTGCCGCGGTGCAGGGGATCGAGGCGGTCTACTACCTGGCGCACGCGATGGGCGCGGACGGCGACTTCGAGCAGGCCGAGCGGGACGCCGTCGAGACGATGGCGCGCGAGGCACGCGACGCCGGGGTCGGTCGGTTCGTCTACCTCGGTGGGCTCCACCCCGACGGCGAGCTCTCCAAGCACCTCCGCAGCCGCAAGGAGGTGGGCGACGTGCTGCTCGCGTCCGGCGTGCCGACCATCGCCTACCAGGCGGGTGTGGTCATCGGCTCGGGCAGCACCTCGTTCGAGATGATCCGCCACGTCACCGACGTCCTGCCGTGGATGCCCGCGCCGCGGTGGGTGCGCAACCGCATCCAGCCGATCGCCGTGCGGGACGTACTGTACTACCTCGTCGAGGCGCTCCGGATCCCGGCCGACGTGAACCGCACCTTCGACATCGGCGGGCCGGACGTGCTCAAGTACGGCCAGATGCTCAACGGCTACGCGGTCGAGGCCGGGCTGCCGCAGCGCCGCTTCTCGGTGCTCCCCGTGCTCACCCCGGGGCTGTCCGCGCACTGGTTCAACATCGTGACGCCCATCCCACGCAAGCTCGCGACGCCGATCATCGAGTCGCTGCAGTTCGAGTGCGTCCAGCGCGAGCACGACATCGACGACGTCGTCCCCCGTCCCGAGGGCGGCCTGACCTCCTACCGCCGTGCCGTGCGGCTCGCCCTGACGAAGATGCGCGACGGCGAGGTCGAGACGAGCTGGCGCAACGCGACCCTCGCGGCGACGTCCGCCGACCCGCTGCCGAGCGACCCCGAGTGGGCCGGACACACGGTGTACGTGGACGACCGGAAGCGGCACTCCTCGGCCAGCGCCGCGGACGTGTGGCGGGTCGTCGAGTCGATCGGCGGCGAGAACGGCTGGTACTCGTTCCCGCTCGCGTGGGTCGCCCGTGGGTGGCTCGACAAGCTCGCCGGCGGCGTCGGGCTGAACCGGGGCCGTCGCGACCAGCGCCGGCTCGAGCAAGGCGACGCACTCGACTGGTGGCGTGTCGAGCAGCTCGAGCGTGGCCGGTACCTCCGCCTGCGTGCGGAGTTCAAGTCCCCGGGCCGCGCCTGGCTCGAGATGACCGTGACGCCGAGCGACGACGGCGGGAGCGACTACCACCAGCGGGCGATCTACTTCCCCCAGGGGCTGTCCGGGCGCCTGTACTGGTACGGCATCCTGCCCTTCCACGGCGTCATCTTCCCCGGCATGGTCGAGCGCATCACCGCGGCGGCCGAGCGCGAGTCCGAACACACCGAGTCGACGGGGCGGAACTGGACCCAGCAGAATGGGGACCCGCAACCGGCACACGAGGAGGCAGCATGACCACGGAACACCCCAGCGTCCTGTTCCTGGGCGACAGCATCACCGAGCAGGGGTCGTGGGACCAGTGGCTCCCCGGTGAACGCACGAGCAACCGCGGGGTCGGTGGCGACACCACCGACGGCGTGCTCGCCCGGCTCGACGACGTCATCGCGGAGCAGCCCGAGGTGATCGTGCTCCTCATCGGGACGAACGACTTCGGCAACCACCGCGCCAGCGTCGAGCACGTCGTCCGCGGCGTGGAGTCGATCCTCGTGACGCTCCGCCGCGAGCTGCCCGGGGTCCGACTGCTGCTCGTCTCGATCCTGCCGCGGCAGGCCGACTGGTGCGCGAAGATCGAGGAGGCCAACCGCCACCTCCGCCAGTTCGTCGCGACCTGCCACGCGCAGTACCTCGACCTGTGGCCGGCCCTCGCCGACGACGACCACCTGGACGCTCGGTACACCGACGACGGCCTGCACCTCACCGAGGACGGCTACCGCGCGGTCGTCGACGAGCTCCTACCGGCCCTCGAACGGGTCCGCGACCTGCCCCCGATGTCCCGCTCCATCCAGGCGATCGACCTCGGGGAGACCGGCGCCTGATGCCGCGCAAGGGACGCCCACCGGCCGGGTCGTCGCTGCAGGGCGTGCCGTCGAGCCGTCCGGACGCGCGACGGCCGGCGGGCGCGACCGCCGGGACCGACGGCACACCGTCGTTCACGCGCCCCGCACTCGCGCCGTCGCTGCTCGCCGCGGTGGTCCTCGTCGCCTTCGTGGCGATCGTCGACTCGTCGGCGTTCGTCTTCGTCCGCTGGGGGGTGACGGTGCTCGCCCTGATCGTGCTCGTCTTCGCGGTCCGCGGCCGGGCGTGGTGGGCCGTGGCCCTGACGGCCGCGATCGCGGTCTGCTGGAACCCGGTCGTCGTCGTGCCGATCCCGGGACAGGTCTGGGCGGCCCTGCAGCTCGTCGCAGCCGCGGCGTTCATCCTGGTCGGGATCTCGGTCAAGGTGCCCCGCGAGGCGGACGCGGGGCGTGCCTCCCGGCCGTGACCGGCACGCGCTCGCGTTCTCCCGGCGGACGGTAGGATCGCAGGAGCCGGGCACGGGGTCCGGCTGACGCGACCCGAAGGGCATGGATGAGCCACGAGACCGAGCCGGCGACCGAGAGTCCTCTGCTGAACCCTCGACCGTCCTCCGGCGGTCTCGACCGTCCCGACGTCGTCGTCCGCAAGGGACGGCTGACCCTGGTCAACGGGCACCTCACGCCCCAGCAGTCGATGATCGAGGACCTGTTGTTCCTCGACGACGCGCTCACCGCCGGTGACGTCGACCACCTGCTCATCCGTGGCAACGACCGACGGCCGGTCATCGCGGTCGACGAGCGGGACCGCCAGCGCGCCGAGAGCGCCGTCATGGCAGCCGCCGCGAACGAGCCGCTCTACGCCAAGCCGCCGGGGGAGCCCGCGGTCCTCGTCGTCGACGACGGCCTCGGCAACGCCGACGAGCCCGTGCTCCGGGTCTTCCGGCCCCGCCTCGAGCCCCTCGGTCGCCTCCGGTACGGCGCCGAGACGAGCGTGCAGCTCGAGTTCTGGCGCGTCACCGACACCGAGGTGCTCGCGCCCGTCGAGAACGCGCTCATGCGCCGCAGCCTGCCGATCGACGAGTTCGTGCTCGTGGACATCGAGCGGTACGGCCGCACCTGGCGGACGGTCGAGCACATGTTCGACGACCACGTCTCCGACATCCGCTTCCCCATCGACATCGTCTTCTCGTGGGTCGACGGCAACGCGATCGAGTACCAGCGCGCCCGTCAGGCCGCGCAGGCGAACGCCGTGCTCGGCGAGGGCGACGACGCCCCGGCCCGCTTCCGGCAGATCGACGAGCTGAAGTACGCGCTCCGCTCCGTGCACACCTTCGCGCCGTGGATCCGCCGCATCTACATCGCCACCGACTCCCCGGCGCCGGCGTGGCTCGCGGACCACCCGAAGGTGCGGATCGTGCGGAGCGAGGAGTTCTTCGCCGACCCGTCCGTGCTGCCGACGCACAACTCGCAGGCCGTCGAGTCCCAGCTGCACCACATCCCGGGCATCAGCGAGCACTTCATCTACTCGAACGACGACATGTTCTTCGGGCGACTCGTGGACCCGTCGGTGTTCTTCAGCCCGGGTTCGGTGACGAAGTTCATCCTCGCGACGACCCGCATCGGGCTCGGCTCGAACAACCCGGCTCGCAGCGGGTTCGAGAACTCCGCCCGGGTCAACCGCCGCCTGCTGCAGCAGCGGTTCGGCGCCGTCACCACGCGGCACCTCGAGCACGCGCCGACCCCGCTCCGGGCGTCGATCATGACCGAGATGGAGCACGAGTTCGCGGACGAGTTCCGCGCGACGATGGCCTCGCGGTTCCGTGCGGCCGAGAACATCTCCGTCACGAACTCGCTCTACCACTACTACGCGCTGCTCACGGGGCGGGCCATCGTGCAGGAGAACGCGCCGGTCCGGTACGTCGACACGACGATGCAGTCCGGGCTCAAGGCGCTCGAGGACCTGCTCAAGAAGCGGAACGTCGACTTCTTCTGCCTCAACGACGGCAGCTTCCCGGAGGTCTCCGACGAGGAGCGCACGCGGCGGGTGACGGACTTCCTCGAGAAGTACTTCCCGTTCCCGGCGCCGTGGGAGCAGCCGACCGACTGAGTGGGCGCCGGGTGGGCCGGTCCGGCCCGGTCGCCTCCGCGCGAGCGGGTCATTCCTGTCACGCTCGGCGCGCGGGCGCGACGAGTCGTGCCCGCACGACGACCGCACGCGGCATGTCGTGCCCGTTCGGCGGGCAGGAGCGCGCACAACGACGGACGGGAGGCTCGGCGCGCGTCCGGCAGGGACGTCACCCCACAGGGTGTCCGGCCTGCAGTGACGTTCGGCCAGCAAGGACGGTTGGCCTGCAATGACGTCCGGCCGTCAAGGACGGATCGCCGTCAGCGGCGGATGGGGGAGGTGGGCACCGTGTCCAGGGTGAACACCGGGATGCTCGACGTGACGGGCGCCGGCTCGACGGCCGGAGCGATGGTGATGCCGGCCGCACCGAGGCGTGCCTCGGTCTGCTCGGCGGACACGGGCTCACCCACGGTCGAGTAGTGGCCGATCGGCACCACGGAGTGCACGACGTTGTTGCCGTACACGTGCACGAGGTTGAACGACTGCGCGCCGTCCTGGCCCCGGGTCCCGCCCTGGTACTCGGTGAGGTCCTGGGTGTAGCAGGTGGCACTCGCCACGGACACGGGCACACCCGCGAACACGGCGCTCGTCGAGTAGTGCAGGTGTCCGGCGATGATCGAGATGACGTCCGACCCCTCGACGACCTCCGCCAGCGCGGCCTGGTCGCGCAGCTCGACGAGCACGGCGAGGTCCTGCACGCTCGGGACCGGCGGGTGGTGCATCGCGAGGATCGTGCCGTGCGGCGCGGGCTCGGACAGCACCTCGGCGAGCCAGTCGAGCTGCGCGGGGGTGACCTCGCCGTGGTGCGCCCCCGGCACGCTCGTGTCGAGGGTGATCACGCGGAGGCCGTTCACGTCGTAGACGAAGTCGACCGGACGATCGGTCGGCTGGAGACCGAAGAGCTCCTGCCGGAAGGCACCGCGCTCGTCGTGGTTCCCCATGGCCCACACGACCTGCGCACCGAGGCGCTCGGCGGCCGGCTCCACGATGTCACGGACCCGCACGTAGGCACCGGCTTCGCCCTTGTCCGCGACGTCGCCGGTGATGACGATCGCCTCGGGCCGCGTGCCTGATGCCTCGATGTCGGCGATGATCGCGGAGAGTCGCGCGGCGGAGTCGACGTCGCCGTAGAGCGCGCCGTCACCCGCCACGAGGTGGGTGTCGCTGAGGTGGAGGAGGAAGTGGTTCGGCCTGGGGTGTTCGGCCGTCCGGCTGTCCATCGGTCTCTCGTTCCGTTGGCGGATGCGTGGTGCAACACGTTGCCACACCGTCCTGGACGAGTCCAGCACGACACCGTGAACTGGGGGTGAACCGGAAGCGGGTTCCCGCCGAACCGGAACGAACGAGCCCCCCGACCACGATGTGGTCGGGGGGCTCGTTCGGTGGTGCTGGGACTCAGTGGTTGGCCGCACCGAGCGCCGGGGCCTGGGCCTGGTGGTCGCCCTCCAGCTCCGGGCCGTGGTGTGCGGCGTGCGCGGCCTCGAGCTCGGCCTTCGTGACCGGTGCGATGCGGTCCTCGAAGAAGAAGCGGGAGACGTTCGCGCGCACCTTCTGCACGCCGGTGATCCGACCCTTGGCGTCCGGACGGACCATGAGCGGCTTGTACTCGTTGAACTGCAGGAGCTTCCAGCGCTCGTACTCGTCGAGCTGCTCGTGCACCTCGATGTACTCGCCGTGGGGGAGTCGGACGATGCGGCCCGACTCGTAGCCGTGCAGGACGATCTCGCGGTCCTTCTTCTGCAGCGCCAGGCAGACACGCTTCGTGATCCAGAAGGCGACGAACGGGCCGAGGACCGTCGTGGCCTGGATCACGTGGATCACGTGCTCGATCGACACCATGAAGTGCGTCGCGATGATGTCCGACGAGGCAGCGGCCCACAGCGACGCGTAGAGCGTGATGCCGGCGGCACCGATGGCCGTGCGGGTCGGGGCGTTGCGCGGACGGTCGGCAAGGTGGTGCTCACGCTTGTCGCCCGTCACCCACGCCTCGAGGAAGGGGTAGGCGAACATCGCGATGATGAGTGCCATCAGGACGGCGATCGGCGCGAGGATGTTGAACGACACCGTGTAGCCGAACCACACGACCTCCCAGTGCGGCGGCACCAGACGGAGCGCACCGTCGGCGAAGCCGATGTACCAGTCGGGCTGGGTACCGGCGGACACCGGGGACGGGTCGTACGGGCCGTAGTTCCAGATCGGGTTGATCGTGAACAGCGACGCGATCAGGGCCAGGATGCCCGCGACGATGAAGAAGAAGCCACCGGCCTTCGCGGCGAACGCCGGGAGGATCGGGACGCCGACGACGTTCTCCTCGGTCTTGCCGGGTCCGGCGAACTGCGTGTGCTTGTTGATGACGACCAGCACGAGGTGGACGCCCAGCACGGCGACGAGGATCGCCGGCAGCAGCAGGATGTGCAGCGTGTAGAGGCGGCCGACGATGTCGGTGCCCGGGAACTCGCCGCCGAAGAGCAGGTAGGCGATCCAGACGCCGATCACCGGGACGCCCTCGATCATGCCGACGATGATGCGGAGACCGTTGCCGGAGAGCAGGTCGTCGGGGAGCGAGTAGCCGGTGAAGCCCTCGGCCATGGCCAGGACCCACAGCACGAAGCCGAAGACCCAGTTGAGCTCACGCGGCTTGCGGAAGGCACCCGTGAAGAACACGCGGGCCATGTGCAGCATCACCGAGGCGACGAACAGCAGGGCGGCCCAGTGGTGGATCTGCCGGACGAACAGCCCGCCGCGGATGTCGAACGAGATGTTCAGCGTCGACTGCAGGGCGGTCGACATCTCGACGCCCTTGAGCGGCACGTAGGAGCCGTTGTAGACGACCTCGGTCATCGACGCCTGGAAGAAGAACGTCAGGAACGTTCCCGAGAGCAGGACGACGACGAAGCTGTAGAGCGCGACCTCGCCGAGCATGAAGCTCCAGTGGTCGGGGAAGATCTTGCGCCCGACCTCCTTCACGAGGCCGGAGATGCTGGTGCGCTCGTCGATGTAGTTGGCGGTGGCCCCGATGAGACGGGACCCGCGCGTCGGCTCGGGCCGGGTGGCCGTCGTCGGTGCGCTGGTGGTGGTGGTGCTGGTCATCAGCGTTCACGCTCCCAGAAGGACGGCCCGACCGGCTCGTGGAAGTCGCTCTGTGCGACCAGGTAGCCGTCGTCGTCGATCGCGATCGGAAGTTGGGGGAGGGGACGTGCAGCCGGGCCGAAGATGACCTCGCAGTTGTTCGAGACGTCGAACGTCGACTGGTGGCACGGGCACAGCAGGTGGTGCGTCTGCTGCTCGTAGAGCGCGACCGGGCACCCGACGTGGGTGCAGATCTTGGAGTAGGCGACGATGCCGTCGTAGCCCCAGTCCTCGTGCCCCTTGCTGGGGTTGAGGTCCTTCGGGTCGAGACGCATGAGGAGGACGGAGGCCTTCGCCTTCTCCTCGAGCATGTGCTCGGAGTCGAGCATGCCGTCCGGGATGACGTGGAACACCGAACCGATGGTGACGTCGGACGCCTTGATCGGCAGGCCCGTCGGGTCCTTGGTCAGGCGCATGCCCGACTTCCAGAACGTGTGGCGCAGGAGCTCGTTCGGGTCCTCGGCGGGGGCCAGGTCACGGACGAGCACGATGCCCGGCAGCGGGAAGGCCGCCAGCGCACCGATCATCGAGTTGCGGATCAGCTTGCGACGGCTGAAGCCCGACTCCTTGTCGGCGAGCTGGAACGCCTCGACCGCCTTGGCGCGGGTCGCGTCGGTGCCACGGGTGCCGTGGCGCATCTCCGAGATCTCGCGGTCGACGACCAGCGACTTGCCCCAGTAGACGGCGCCGAGGCCGAGTGCGAGGAGCGCGAGCGCGATCGAGAGGCCGAGCCAGAGGTTGCCGGCACGGACGGTTCCGAAGTCCTCGGGGTCGATCGGGAACGCGACGTACGCCGCGATCGCGAGGACGCTGCCCACGACGGAGAGGTAGAAGAACGTCGCGACCTGACGCTCGGCGAGGCGCTGCTTCTTCGGGTCGACGTCGGTGCGGCGAGGGCGGTGCGGCGGCTCGCCCGGGTTCTCGAACGGCTCGGCGGGGACGACAGCCGTCCCGACGGAGGTGCTGGTCGTGCCGTGCTTCTCGACAGCCGAGGACGAGTTCAGTGCCTCGTCGTCGTGCTCTGCCATGGTGTTCCCTTCAGTGTCGTTCGACACGGACGATCAGTTGGACTTCGCCGTCAGCCAGACGGTCATCGCGACGACGGCACCGAGGCCGAAGATCCAGATGAACAGACCCTCTGCCACCGGGCCGAGGGAGCCGAGGGCGAACCCGCCGGGCGACTTGTTGTCCTGCACGTACTTGAGGTACGTGATGATGTCGGCCTTCTGCTCCGGGGTGAGGTTCAGGTCGTTGAACACCGGCATGTTCTGCGGGCCCGTGACCATGGCCTCGTAGATGTGCTTGCCGGACACCGACTGCAGGTTCGGGGCGTACTTGCCCTCGGTCAGGGCGCCACCGGCACCGGCCACGTTGTGGCACATGGCGCAGTTGATGCGGAAGAGCTCGGCGCCCTCGGCCGCGTCACCCTTGCCGTCCGTCAGCGACGAGGACGGCACCGACGGGCCGGGGCCCAGCGAGGCGACGTAGGCGCCCATGGCGTCGACCTGCTCGTCCGTGAACTGAGCGGGCTTCTCCTCGGCCTGGGGACCCTGCGCAGCCATCGGCATGCGGCCGGTGCCGACCTGGAAGTCGACCGACGCGGCGCCGACGCCGATGAGGGACGGGCCCTCGCCGGTGCCCTGGGCGTCGAGCCCGTGGCAGGTGGCGCAGTTCGAGGCGAAGAGCTTCTCGCCCTCGTTCACCTGGGACTGGCTCGACGCAGCGGTGGTGGTGCTGTCGTCGGCGTTGGCCGTCGAGCTGAACAGCGCGTACGCGCCGCCGGTGGTCATCAGACCCACGACGATGAGCGACACGGTCGCCATCGGGGAGCGGCGGCCCTTCTTGGACTTGCTTCTGTTGAACATGCGGTGGGGGCTATCCAGTTCCTACTTGAGAAGGTAGATGACGGCGAAGAGGCCGATCCAGACGACGTCGACGAAGTGCCAGTAGTACGACACGACGATCGCGGTGGTCGCTTCCTTGTGACCGAAGTTCTTGGCGGCGAAGCCGCGGCCGAGGGTCAGGAGGAAGGCGATGAGACCACCCGTGACGTGCAGGCCGTGGAAGCCGGTGGTCATGTAGAACGCGGAGCCGTAGGCGCTGGACGACAGCGTGACCCCGTCGTGCCAGAGGTGCGCGTACTCGAAGAGCTGACCGCAGACGAAGATCGCGCCCATGCAGTAGGTGACGAAGAACCACTCCGTCATGCCCCAGTCCTTCGGGTTCCAGCTCGTGCGGTGCACCTGGAAGCGCTCCGCGGCGAACACCGCGAACTGGCAGGCGAAGCTGGACAGCACCAGGATGATCGTGTTCACGGAGGCGTAGGGCACGTCGAGCTTGGAGGTCTCGGTGGCCCAGAGCTCGGGGGACGTGCTGCGCAGCGTGAAGTAGATCGCGAACAGGCCGGCGAAGAACATGACCTCGCTGCCCAGCCACACGATCGTCCCCACGGCAACGGCGTTCGGCCTGTTCAGGACCGGACCGCTGGCGGATCTGGAGAGAGGGGTGCTAGTCACGTGTTCCATTATGGCCGAAACCGGTGACAGTGTTTTCGCAGCAGACTGGCGGGTCTTCCGAACTCAGTACGATCGAGGCATGTCGCTCCCACTCTCCTGGCCCGCGGTGATCAGCGCCCTCATGGCACGCGAGGACCTCACGATCAGCCAGTCCACCTGGGCCATGGAGGAGATCGTCCAGGGACGTGCGACCCACTCCCAGATCGCCGCCTTCGCCGTGGCGCTGCGGGCGAAGGGCGAGACGGTCGACGAGGTCGTCGGGTTCCGCGACGCGATCCTCGACGCCGCCGTACCGCTGGACGTCGACCCGATGGCGCTCGACATCGTCGGCACCGGGGGCGACGTGGTCGGCACCGTGAACGTCTCGACGATGGCCGCGATCGTCGTCGCCGCCTCGGGCGTGCCGGTCGTCAAGCACGGCAACCGCGCGAGCTCCTCGAAGTCCGGGTCGAGCGACGTGCTCGCCGCGCTCGGGCTCGACCTCTCCATGGACGCGGTGCGCGTCGCGGACACCTTCCGGCGTGTCGGACTGACCTTCGCCTTCGCGAGCGCCTTCCACCCGGGCTTCGCGCACGCCGCCCCCGTCCGTCGCGAGATCGGCGTCCCGACGGTGTTCAACTTCCTCGGGCCGCTCGTGAACCCGGCGCGCTGCGAGGCGAACGCCGTGGGCGTGGCACAGCTCGAACTGGTGCCGATCATCACGGGCGTGTTCCAGACCCGGGGCGCGACCGCGTTGGTCTTCCGGGGGGACGACGGGCTGGACGAGCTCACGACGACCGGGCACTCGCACATCTGGGAGGTCACGGGCGGGCGGGTCACCGAGCACGACCTCGACCCCCGCGACCTCGGCATCGCCCGCGCCCGCACCGAGGACCTGCTCGGCGGCGACCCCGAGCACAACGCCGCGGTCGTCCACCGCGTGCTCGCCGGGGAGACCGGACCGGTCCGCGACATCGTCCTGTTCAACGCCGCTGCCGGTCTCGTGTCCTTCCGCCTGGCCGAGGACCCGGAGCAGGCCGACCGGCCGATCCTGCAGCGCTTCCGCGAGCAGCTCGTCGTGGCGGCGGACGCGGTCGACTCCGGCGCCGCGGCCCGCAAGCTCGCCGACTGGGTCGGCGCGGCACCCGCTGCCTGAGCACCACCAGCGCACGCACGGGAGGCGCGGTGCCGGTCCGTGGGACCGGCACCGCGCCTCCCGGCGGTCACCTCAGCAGAGCGTCAGCGCACGTCCTCGTCGACCCAGTCGAAGGTCTTCGTGACGGCCTTCTTCCACAGGCGGAGCGTGCGGTCGCGCTCGGCGTCGTCGAGCTGCGGCTCCCAGCGCTTGTCCTCCTGCCAGTTGGCGCGGAGCTCGTCGAGGTTCGCCCAGAACCCGACGGCCAGACCGGCGGCGTAGGCGGCACCGAGGGCGGTGGTCTCCGCGACGACCGGGCGGACGACCGGCACGTTCAGGATGTCCGCCTGGAACTGCATGAGCGCGTCGTTTGCGGTCATGCCACCGTCGACCTTGAGCTCGGTCAGGTCGACGCCGGAGTCGGCGTTGACGGCGTCGAGGACCTCGCGGGTCTGCAGCGCCGTCGCCTCGAGGGCGGCACGGGCGATGTGGCCCTTGTTGACGTACCGGGTCAGACCCACGAGCGCGCCGCGGGCGTCCGGGCGCCAGTACGGCGCGAACAGGCCGGAGAACGCCGGCACGAAGTACACGCCGCCGTTGTCCTCGACGGTCTTGGCGAGGGCCTCGACCTCCGGTGCGCTGCCGATGATGCCGAGGTTGTCGCGGAGCCACTGGATGAGCGAGCCCGTGACGGCGATCGAGCCCTCGAGGGCGTAGTGCGTCTCCTGGTCGCCGAGCTTGTAGCCGACCGTGGTGAGCAGCCCGTTCTCCGACCGGACGATCTCCGTGCCCGTGTTGAAGATGAGGAAGTTGCCGGTACCGTAGGTGTTCTTCGACTCGCCCTGGTCGAACGCCGCCTGCCCGAAGGTCGCGGCCTGCTGGTCGCCGAGGATGCCGGCGATCGGGACCTCGCGGAGCAGGCTCGAGGACTCGACGTGGCCGTAGACCTCGGAGGAGCTGACGATCTCCGGGAGCATCGACTTCGGCACCCCGAAGTCGGCCAGGATGTCGTCGCGCCACTGCAGCGTCTCGAGGTCCATGAACAGCGTGCGGGACGCGTTCGTGACGTCGGTCTTGTGGACGCCGCCGTCGGTGCCGCCGGTCAGGTTCCAGAGGACCCAGGTGTCGGTGGTGCCGAACAGCAGGTCGCCCGCCTCGGCCTTCTCGCGCGCACCCTCGACGTTCTCGAGGATCCAGGCGATCTTGGTGCCGGCGAAGTACGTCGCGAGGGGCAGGCCGACGACCGCCTTGTAGCGGTCGGTGTCACCGTCGGCGAGCTTGTCGACGATCGACTGCGTGCGGGTGTCCTGCCAGACGATGGCGTTGTAGACGGCCTTGCCGGTGTTCTTGTCCCAGACCACCGCGGTCTCGCGCTGGTTCGTGATGCCGACCGCCGCGACGTCGTGGCGGGTGATGTCGGCGCGGGACAGGGCCTGGCCGATGACCTCGCGGACGTTGTCCCAGATCTCGGCCGGGTCGTGCTCGACCCATCCCGCTCGCGGGAAGATCTGCTCGTGCTCCTTCTGTCCGACGGACACGATCGAGCCGGAGTGGTCGAAGACGATGGCGCGCGTCGAGGTCGTGCCCTGGTCGATGGCGACGATGTAGTCGGCCATGGGTTCTCCTTGGGGGTGTGTTCGGTGTGGTGGACGGGAGGTCGTCAGGAGACGACGGGGAGCAGGAAGGTCGACGCGCCGGCGGCGAGGGCGCCACCGATCAGCGGGCCGACGACCGGGACCCACGCGTAGGCCCAGTCGCTCGAGCCCTTGCCCTTGATGGGCAGGAGCGCGTGCGCGATGCGCGGGCCGAGGTCACGGGCCGGGTTGATGGCGTAGCCGGTGGGGCCACCGAGCGAGACACCGATCGCGATCACGAGGAAGGCGACGGGGACCGCGCCGAGCTCGGCCGGGGTCTTGCCGTTGGTGAAGGCGAGGACGACGAACACGAGGACGAAGGTGCCGATGATCTCGGTGACGACGTTCCAGCCGTAGCTGCGGATGGCCGGGCCGGTGGAGAACACGCCGAGCTTGGCGGCTGCGTCGGGCTCCTCGTCGAAGTGCTGCTTGTAGGCGAGCCACACGATGACGGCACCGATGATCGCGCCGATGAGCTGGGCGATCCAGTAGAGGAACATCTCGCCGACGGTGATGTTGCCCAGGAGCGCCTGGGCGAGGGTCACGGCGGGGTTCAGCTGGCCGCCCGAGCTGTACGACACGGTGACGCCGGCGAAGACCGCGAAGCCCCAGCCGATCGTGACCATGAGGAAGCCGGCGCCGAAGCCCTTGGACTTCGTGAGGGACACGGCGGCGACGACACCGCCACCGAGGATGATGAGCAACGCCGTTCCGACGAGCTCTGACATGAAATTGACGCCGATGCCGTCCATCGGTGACCTCCAGTGCGAGTGGGTGGGGGTCCGGTGGTGCTGCGTCCGGCACTCCCCGTTGAGTGATTGGGGCCGAGCATAGTGACGCCGGTCACCGCTCCGCGATGCGGCGCCGAGGGAACCTCCGCGAAGTGCACGAACGTGCAGGAGCAGTGTGCGGCGCGCCATCCGAAGCGGCCCGCTGACCGCGATGGTCCTGCACGAACGTGCACGGCAGGCGAACGAGCGCCCGCTGTAGGGTGAACCCACTCCGGTCGACGACGGCGGTGGACGGCTCCTCCGACGGTCGGCCCCGCACCCGTGGAGGTCAGCGTGAAGAAGCTCATCAACGATCCGCACGACGTCGTCACCGAGACCGTCCGCGGCTTCGCCCGGGCGCACGAGGGCCACGTGGTCCTCGTCGAGGACCCGATCCACCTCCGGCGCGTCGACGCCCCGGTCGCGGGCAAGGTCGGCATCGTCAGCGGTGGCGGCAGCGGACACGAGCCGCTGCACGCGGGCTTCGTCGGCCACGGCATGCTCGACGCGGCCGTCCCCGGTCCGGTCTTCACGAGCCCGACCCCGGACCCGATCGTCGCAGCGACCAAGGCCGTCGACGGGGGAGCGGGCGTGCTCCACATCGTCAAGAACTACACGGGCGACGTGCTCAACTTCGAGACCGCCGCCGAGCTCGCCGCGATGGACGACGTCCGTGTCGAGTCGGTCGTGGTCGACGACGACGTCGCCGTGCAGGACTCGCTGTACACCGCCGGGCGCCGCGGTGTCGCCGGGACCGTCGTGGTCGAGAAGTGCGCCGGCGCCGCTGCCGAGCGCGGCGACGACCTCGACGCCGTTGCGGCCGTCGCCCGGCACGTCAACGACGTCACGCGGTCGATGGGGCTCGCGCTCGGCTCCGGCACGGTGCCGCACGCGGGGGAGCCGTCCTTCACGCTCGCCGACGACGAGGTCGAACTCGGCATCGGGATCCACGGTGAGCCCGGTCGTGAGCGGATCGCGATGGCGCCCGCCGACGAGCTCGTCGACCGCGTGCTCGGACCGGTGCTCGCCGACCTCGACGCACCGGCCGGCTCGCAACTGCTGCTCCTGGTGAACGGCATGGGCGGGACCCCGCAGTCCGAGCTCTACATCGTCTACCGACGCGCCGCCGAGGTGCTCACCGACCGCGGGCACCACGTCGCGCGTAGCTTGGTCGGCGACTACGTCACGTCCCTGGAGATGCCGGGCTTCTCGATCACCGTCACGGTGCTCGACGAGGAGCTCACCGCCCTCTGGGACGCTCCGGTGGAGACCCCGGCACTGCGCTGGGGCCGTTGACCACCGACCACCGTCCAGGAAGGGAACACGAATTGGCGCTCGACACCGCATGGGCCATCGACTGGGTGCGTCGCACCGCGGCGACGATCGACGAGCACCGGGCAGAACTCGTCACGCTCGACCGCGAGATCGGTGACGGCGACCACGGCGAGAACCTGGACCGCGGCTTCCGCGCCGTCCTCGAGGCCGTCGACGCCGGCTCCTTCGAGACCCCGGGAGCGGTCCTCAAGGTCGTCGCGACGAAGCTCATCTCGACCGTCGGCGGCGCCGCCGGTCCGCTGTTCGGGACCGCCTACCTGAAGGCCGCGCAGGCGGCGGGGGAGGCGACCGAGCTCGACGCGGACGCCCTGGTCGCGGTGCTCACCGCCGCCCGCGACGGCGTCGTGTCGCGCGGCAAGGCCGAGGTCGGCGACAAGACGATGGTCGACGCGTGGTCCGCCGCCGTCGACGCCGCGAGCACGGCGGCAGCGGCCGGCGAGGGCCCGGAGCGGGTGCTCGAGGCCGCGGCCGACGCCGCCGTCACGGGCGCCGAGTCGACGGACCCGCTCGTCGCCCGCAAGGGGCGCGCGAGCTACCTCGGCGAGCGCGCCGTCGGGCACCGCGACCCGGGCGCGCAGTCGACCGCGTACATCCTGCGCGCAGCGGTGGACGCAGCGTGACCGTCGGCATCCTGGTCGTGTCGCACAGTGCGGCGATCGCGACCGGTACCGTCGAGCTCGCCCGCCAGATGGCGGCGGACGTCCCGCTCGTCGCCGCCGGGGGCACGGACGACGGCGGCATCGGGACGTCCTTCGAGGCGATCACCAACGGCATCGAGGAACTCGCCGCCGCGGACGCCGTCGTCGTGCTCTGCGACCTCGGGTCCGCCTACCTCACCACGGACACCGCGCTCGACTTCCTCGACGACGAGGCCCGCGCCCGCGTGCACGTCTCGCAGGCGCCGCTCGTCGAGGGGACGGTCGCCGCCGCGGTCGCCGCGCAGACCGGCGGCGACGCCGAGGCGGTCCTGGCGGCAGCGGCGTCCGCCGGCGGGTCGACGCTCGACGACGACGCCCGGCCGGGAGGCACGGCACCGGCAGACGAGGCAGCTCCCGTCGACGGGACGGTCGCCTCGGCGACCGTCGAGCTCGTCAACGAGAGCGGGCTGCACGCCCGCCCCGCGGCCGAGTTCGTGAAGGCAGCGGCGAAGCACGAGGCACGCGTCCGCGTGAACGGCGTCGACGCGAAGAGCCTGCTCGCGATCATGGCGCTGGCGCTGCCGCAGGGGGCGTCCGTGACGGTCGAGGCGGACGGTCCGGACGCGCAGGACGCCGTCGACACGCTGGTGGCACTGGTCCGCTCGGGGTTCGGCGAGTAGTCCTGCGCCCGCTCAGGCGGTCGGCAGCTCTTGCAGCCCGGTCACGCGGAGCAGGTCGAGGGCGGCTGCGTCCGGTGAACCGGGCGTCGCGGTGTAGACGACGATCCGGAGATCGCTGCCCGGCACCGTGAGGACGTCGCAGTCGATCTCCACCGGACCGACGCGGCTCGCGACGACCTTCCGGCTCGTCCGGTGCTCGGCGATCCGCCCGGTCTCCCACCGTCGCTCGAACTCCGGGGACTCGCGACGCAGGCGGGCGACCAGGGCGGCGAGGTCGCGGTCGGCCGGGTAGCGTCCGGACGCGGCGCGGAGGTCGGCGACCAGGTCGCTCGAGAAGTCCTCCTGGTGGGTGTCGTCCCACGAGACGCCGTCGTGGCCGTGCACGAAGTGCCGCCAGACGAGGTTGCCCTCGATGCCGGTCCAGCCCGAGGGGTCGCCGTTCAGGGCGGCCCACAGGTCGTTCCAGAGGACGATGTCGTGGGCGGCCGTGAACACCGCGATCGGCAGGTCGCCGAGCCGGTCCACGATGCGCTGCACGCCCGGCGGCACGTGCCGGGGGACGAGCTGGCGGGACGGCGGGGCCGCGCCGGCCACCCGGAACAGGTGGTCGCGCTCCGCCACGGACAGGCGGAGTGCCGTCGCCAGCGCGCCGAGCATCTGCGGCGAGGGGTTCGTCGCCCGGCCCTGCTCGAGGCGCACGACGTAGTCGACGCTGACCCCGGCCAGCGCAGCGAGCTCCTCGCGCCGCAGTCCGGGTGTCCGACGTCCCGCGCCGGCCGGCAGCCCGACCTCCTCGGGTCGGACCCGGTCACGCCAGGACCGCAGGACGTCCGCGAACTCGCTCATGGTCCCATCCTCGCCGTTCGGGCGGGATCGGTCCTGGTACCGCTGGTCCCACCGTCGAACGGTGCCTGGGAACACGGTCGACCGGAGAGCAGGGTGGAGGCATGACGACGACAGTCATCACCGGAGCCAACCGCTCCCTCGGCCTCGAGACCGCACGACGGCTCATCGACTCCGGGCACACCGTGTACGCCGGGATGCGGGACACCGCCGACGGCGACGACGTCCGGGCCCTCGGCGCGCACGTCGTGCAGCTCGACGTGACCGACCAGGCCAGCGTGGACGCGGCGATCGCGGCACTGCCGGAGCTCGACGTGCTGGTCAACAACGCCGGGGTGCTCGGCACCTCGTTCGGGGTCGACGACCTCGATGCCGGCGCCCTCGACGCCGTGCTCGCCACCAACGTCACGGGCGTGGTCCGGGTGACGCAGGCGGCGCTGCCGCTCCTGCGCGCCTCCGAGAACCCCGTGATCGTGAACGTGGCATCCGGCGTCGGGTTCGCCCGCTGGCTGACCACGCCGGGACGCGACGAGCACCCGGTCGCGGCCGTGCCGTACGCGGCGTCGAAGGCGGCGCTGATCGCGATGACGGTGCAGTACGCCAAGAACCTGCCCGGCTTCCGGGTGAACGCGAGCGACCCGGGCTACACCGCGACGGCCTTCAACGGCTTCGGCGGGCACCAGACCGTCACCGAGGGCACCGACGCGACGGTGGCCCTGGCGACGATCGGCGCGGACGGGCCGACGGGGGAGTTCCACGACCGCGACGGGCGCATCGAGTACTAGGCGGGCCGTCGAGCGCCGGGAGCGCGGTCGACCTGCCGCGCGCCCGGCGTCGCACGTCTGCCAGGATGGCGCCGTGCGCGCAGTCCAGTACGACCGGTTCGGTTCCACCCCCTCGATCGTCGAGCTCCCCGAGCCGAACGCCCCGGACGACGGCGTCGTCGTCCGGGTCGCGGCGACCGGCGTGTGCCGCAGCGACTGGCACGCCTGGCGGGGCCACGACGACTCCGTGCGGCTGCCCCACGTCCCGGGGCACGAGTTCGCCGGGGTCGTCACCGCCGTCGGGGCGTCCGTCACCCGTGTCGTCGTGGGGGACCGGGTCACCGCACCCTTCGTCTTCGCGTGCGGCACGTGCGACCAGTGCCGCGACGGCGCGACCCAGGTGTGCACACGCCAGCAGCAGCCCGGCTTCACCCTGCAGGGCTCGTACGCGGAGTCCGTGGTCGTCCCGCACGCCGACGTGAACCTCGTGCACCTGCCGGACGCGGTCGGGTTCGCCGAGGCCGCCGGACTCGGGTGCCGCTTCGGCACCGCGTACCACGCACTGCACGCCCGCGGTCGGGTGGCACCAGGGGAGTGGGTCGTCGTCTACGGCTGCGGCGGCGTGGGGCTGTCGACGATCATCGTCGCCGTCGCCGCGGGGGCCCGGGTCGTCGCCGTCGACGTCTCGACAGCGGCGCTCGACCGTGCCGCCGCGCTGGGGGCGGCCACCCTGGAGATGGACGACGAGGCGCCGGCCGCGGTGCACCGGCTGACCGACGGTGGTGCCCACGTGTCGGTCGACGCGTACGGGAGCCGGGCCACGTCCGTGGCGGCCGTGGCGTCGCTGCGTCCCCGGGGTCGGCACGTGCAGGTCGGCCTCCTGCTCGACGACGAGGCGACGCCGGCGATCCCGATGGGCCGCGTCATCGCCGACGAGCTCGAACTGCTCGGCAGCCACGGGATCGCCGTGGGGGAGTACGCCGCGATGCTCGACGACGTCGTGGCCGGTCGGCTGCGGCCCGCGGAGTCGATCGGTGCGACGATCGGCTTCGACGACCTGCCGGGTGCGCTCGAGGCGATGGACCGGCCCGCGAGCGGATCCGGCATGACCGTCGCGGTGTTCTGAGGGCTCGGACTCCCGGACACCGGGGTCGGCATCTGGAATACTACGTGCATGACGGAGACTCCGGAGATCCGCGTCGACGAACGGGCCGCCGAGCCAGCGTGCACGGTGCCGCACCCGGACGGCCCCATCGAGGCGACGGTGCGCTCGCTCGTGGCGCGGATCCCGCCCGGGGGATCGACCGGGTGGCACCGGCACGACGCCTGGCAGACGGGCATCGTCGCGCGCGGACGCCTGCGGCACCGGACCGCTGACGCGGTCCGCCACTACGGACCGGGCGACGTCCTGGTCGAGCCGCCGTTCGTCGACCACGAGGCGTCGAACGTGTCGGACGAGGAGCTCGTGCTGGTGTTCGTCGCCGTGCACCCGGAGGGGCGACCGATCGCGACGCCACGGCCCGCGCCGTGACCTCTCAGGAGCGGACCGACGACACCTGAGTTGACATAATATGCATTATCGGCGCTCGACCACCGTGAGCCCGATGCCGCGAAGAACCACGAAAACGACGTCGAACCAGCACGGTGGGCTGGTTCGACGTCGTCTCCGTGGTTCGGTGCGACCGAGCGGTTCGGTGCGACGGGCGTCCCGTCAGTGTTCGGGCGTCTCGTCGCCGGTGGGCACGTCGTCGGCGTCGATCTCGAGGGCGGCCTGCTCGCGGCCGTCCTCCTCGACGTTCGCGCGGTCGGTGTCCGGCTGCTCGGGCGCTTCGGCCTGGGTGGTCTCTTCTGCGGGGTCCGGCTGGCTGTAGCTCATGGCGCGGACGCTACTCGCCGTCGGTCCGGGCGGTCTCGGAGACCGGCCACCGGGTGCGCGACCCGGCCACGCGAAGACGGGAGGCGCGTGGCGACCCCGCCACGCGCCTCCCGTCCGGTGTCGCTACTGGTTCTGCAGGACCTGCGTCGCGAGGACCGCGCCCAGGATCATGAAGATGATCGCGACGACGATGCCGATCACGCTGAGGACGATGCCCGCGAGCACCATGCCACGGCTGAGGCCGCGACGGCGGGCGATGAACCCGAGGACGAGCCCGATGATGCCCGCGATGAGACCGACGATCGAGAACAGGAACCCGAAGACGACGGCGACGATGCCGAGCACCAGCGAGCCGATGGCCAGCCCGTTGCCGCCGTTCGTCGCGGGAGCGGCGCCGGGGGTGTTCGGTGCCGGCGGGTAACCGTTGGTGGACATGGGAGCTCCTCGTGTCAGGGGCCGCTGGCACGGGTTGCGTGCGGCCGTCTGAGCACAAGGTATGCGCTTCCCGCGAGTCCTGTTCAGGTTCGCTGGGCGCGCCGCCGGTCGTCGAGCGGTCAGGCGCGGCTGTGCCGACGCACGAGCCCGGGGAGCTCCGCCGGCTCGAAGGGCTGATCGGTGGCTTCGAGCTCGTCGGCCGTCCACCAGCGGGACGCCAGGATGTCGACCCGCTCGTCCTCGGTCCACCCGGCGTCGGAGAGCGTGAAGCCGGGGGTGCGGACGACGTAGAACTCGCTGTGGCCGCGGTCGTGGTCGGCGAGGTCCCACGCGACGGTGAAGTCCCACGACCAGACCGACTCCCCCGGGTCGTCGATCACGATGCCGGTCTCCTCGCGCAGCTCCCGCACCGCGGCGTCGCGGTGCGACTCCCCCGGGTCGACCCCGCCGCCGGGGGTGATCCAGCGGTGCGAGCCGTCGGACGACGGCGACCGTGTGTCCATGAGGAACACACGGTCATCGGGGTCGAGCAGGATGATCCGGGAGGAGCGGCGGAGGCCTGGCTGCGCGGTCACCCGGTCGACGTTACTGCGTGAAGCCGCTGACGTCGCCGACGAGCTTCGTGTGGTCGGCCGGGATCGGCTCGACGGCGGCGAGGGCGATCTCGGCGGCGAACTCGGACACGCTGTAGAGCTTGCCGACCTCCTGTCGACGCCCCTCGATCGCACCCGGGTTCAGGCGGTTCAGGAGCGTCGCCGTGATCGTGCCCTCGATCATGTCGCCGGAGACGACGACGAACTCGATGCCGGCGGCCTCGAGCTGCGGCACCAGCTCGCGCAGGGCCAGCTCCCCCGCACGCTTGCTCCTGGCCACCGGGACGTACTCGTCCATCGTCTCGGCGGTCTCGACGAAGTGGGCCTGGTGGCTCGTCACGAAGACGACGCGCGATCCGACGGGCATGTGCGGGACGGCGGTCTGCAGCATGTCGACCTGCGCGTCGCGGTTGAGCCGCAGGGCGTAGTCCTCGCCGACGCCGGACTCCATGCCGCCCGAGGCGTTGAGCACGAGCAGGTCGATGCCACCCCACTCGGCGACGACCGCGTCGACCATGGCCTGCACGGAGTCGTGGTCGGTCAGGTCGGCACCGATCGCCAGGGCGGCACCGCCGTCGGCGACGACCTTCTCGGCGATCTGCTCGGCGCGACGGGCCTTGTTCCGGTAGTTGACGACGACCTTCGCGCCGGCCTCGGCCAGGTAGCCGACCGTGTCGGCGCCGATGCCGCGCGACGATCCGGTGACGAGGGCGCGCTTGTCGGTGAGGGATCCGGGGGCGAGGGGGTTCGTCACAGTGTTCTCCTGGTCGGGGTCCGGCCGGTCGGCCGCGGACGAGCCTACCAACCGGTCGACACCGGGCGGTGTCGGGCGCGCACCGCTCCCGCGCCGTGCCGGTGCATCCCCGCCCGGCGTCGGCGGGGGACGGTAGGTTGGGGGCAGGAAGACCGGCCGTCGCGACGCTGCACGCCGGAGCGCGCGATGCGAGGGAGGGAGATCGCGTGAACACCGACTGGATCCAGACCGTCGTATGGGTCGGACTGACGCTGCTGCTCGGGGTGGTCGAGGTCTTCACCCTCGACTTCATCTTCATCATGCTCGCGGCCGGTGCGGCCGGCGGCCTGATCGCGGCCCTGCTCGGAGTGCCCTGGTGGCTCTCGACCATCGTCGCCGCCGGGGTCGCCCTGCTGCTGCTCTCGGTGGTCCGACCGCGGGTCCTCGCCGCACTCGGCCGGAGCGCCGATCCGCACCGCACCAACGTCGACGGGCTCATCGGCCTGCCGGGCACCGTGGCGGTGGCCTTCACGCCGTCCTCCCCCGGCCAGGTCCGTCTCGCGAACGGTGAGACCTGGAGCGCCCGGCTCACCGCCGACTCCCCCGTCCGCACACCGCCGCTCGGGACCCCCGTGGTCGTCGAGTCGATCGAGGGGTCGACCGCGGTCGTCCGCCTCGGAGAAAGGGCCACCTCGTGACCATCTCAGCCGGGACGATCGCTCTGCTCGTCCTCGTCCTCGTCGTCGTGATCTTCGTGATCGTCGTCCTGTCGCGCGCGATCCGCATCGTGCCGCAGGCGACGGCCGGCATCGTCGAACGACTCGGCAAGTACCACAAGACCCTCAACCCGGGGTTGAACCTGCTGGTGCCGTTCATCGACCGCCTCCGCCCGCTCCTCGACATGCGCGAGCAGGTCGTCTCGTTCCCGCCGCAGCCGGTGATCACCGAGGACAACCTGGTGGTGTCGATCGACACCGTCGTGTACTTCCAGGTCACGGATGCCCGCGCCGCGACGTACGAGATCGCGAACTACCTCGGTGCGGTCGAGCAGCTCACGACGACCACGCTCCGCAACGTCGTCGGTGGCCTGAACCTCGAGGAGGCCCTGACCAGCCGCGACAACATCAACGGGCAGCTCCGTGTCGTCCTCGACGAGGCGACCGGCAAGTGGGGCATCCGCGTCGGCCGCGTCGAGCTCAAGGCCATCGAGCCGCCCGTGTCGATCCAGGACGCCATGGAGCAGCAGCTCCGGGCCGAGCGCAGCCGTCGTGCCGCGATCCTGCAGGCCGAGGGCACGAAGCAGTCCCAGATCCTCGAGGCCGAGGGACAGCGGCAGGCGGCGATCCTCGCGGCCGAGGGTGACGCGAAGGCCCAGGTGCTCCGCGCCGAGGGCGAGGCGCAGGCGATCGCCACCGTCTTCGACGCCATCCACACCGGCGACCCGGACGACAAGCTGCTCTCGTACCAGTACCTGCAGACCCTGCCGAAGATCGCCGAGGGCAGCGCGAACAAGCTCTGGATGATCCCGAGCGAGTTCACCGAGGCGCTGACCGGCATCGCGCGGGGCTTCACCGGCGGACGCTCCGGCAGCGGCCCGGTCGCCGGCGCCGACGGCGGGACGGACTTCCTGTCGCGGATCTCGAAGCTCGCGAACGAGAGCCTCGCGAACACCACGACCGTGGACGGTGCCGCGGCGACGAACCCGCGGCCGGAGGCGACCGCCGCGGACATCGTGCCGGACGCCGCGCTCGACGAGCGGCTCGCCGAGTCGAACCGGAGCGTGGACGAGCACCTCGCCGCAGCCGACGAGGCATCGCAGACGGCGCTCGGCGACGAGGACCGTCGCGGGTAGTCCCCCCCGAGATCGCAGGAACACGACGACGCCCGCCCCGGATCCGGGGCGGGCGTCGTCGTTCGTGTACGGGTCTCCTAGGCGCCGCGTCGTGCGCGGAGGAACTGGAGCCGTTCCTGCAGCAGTTCCTCGAGTTCCTCCCGCGACCGCCGCTCGAGCAGCATGTCCCAGTGGGTCCTCGGCGCCTTGACGTCCTCGGCAGCGACCTCGACGGGGATCCCGTCGTCGCCCAGCAGCCGTCCTTCGCGCCCGGTCCGGGGCTCGGACCACGTCTGCGGCACGTCCGCCTCGGCCGAGAAGACGATGTCGAACGTCTCACCCGAGTCGGTCTGGTACACCGCGCGCTTGCGGTCGGAGAGCTCGACGCCCTCCTCGCTCTGGAGACTCTGGCTCCCGAGCCGCATCCCGCGGAGACTCCGATCAGCCATGTGTGTGCTCCTCTCGCTCGTCTACCCTCCTCAACACCCTCCCACGCGCCGGGAATCCCGGTTGGGCGCATTCACAGAGCGTTCCCAGTGGGAGGTGGCGCCGTTCAGGAAGTGCGGCGCGCCGAGCGGCGTGACCGGCGGGTCCACGGTGCGCAGGCCAGCAGCACCAGGAGCGAGCCGAGCGAGACGAGGAGGGTCACGGACCCGGAGACGACCGTGGCCGGGGTGGTCCCGGTGCCGAGCGGCACGTCCGTGATCATCGACGTCGCCGTGTACTCCGGGATGCGGTCGATGGTTCGCCCCGTCGGGTCGATCACCTGTGACGCGCCGACCGTGGAGATGTTGACGAGCGACCGACCGGTCTCGACGGCCCGCAGCCTCGCGATCTCGAGCTGCTGCAGGTTCTCGTCGGTGCCCGAGAAGTCGGCGTTGTTCGTCTGCGCGAGGATGACCTGCGCTCCCCCGCGCGCCATGTCCGCGGTGAGCCCGTCGTCGACGATGTCGAAGCAGACCGCGATCCCGGCGCGGATGCCCGCGACGTCGAGCACGTTCGGCTTCGTCCCCGGCGTGTAGTCGCGCTGCAGCAGCCCGATGAGCGACGGTGCGAGCTTCGAGAAGAACCACCGGTCGGGCACGTACTCGCCGAACGGCACGGGGCGCTTCTTGTCGTAGGACGACTGCCACCCGTCGCGGGTCCAGACGAACGACGTGTTGTGCAGGACGCCGGACGGGGTCTGCGTGATCGCACCGGCGACGAGCGGCGCGCCGATCGTGTCGACGACCGAGTCGAGCGCGCCGGCGACCGCCGGGAACCGTCGGGGGTCGGCCTCGGCGGCGGCCTCGGGCCACACCACGAGGTCCACGCCCTCCGCCCCGACGTCGGTCGCTGCGACCTGCGCGCTGAGCACCTCGCCCGGCTGCGCGCGGTCGAAGTACCCGGCCGGACCGTTGCCCTGCACCGCCTCGACGCGGATGCTGCCGTCGATGCGGGTCGGCCACGCGGGCACCGCGAGGACCACGGCGACGAGCAGGCCGGCGGTCGCGACGCGGACCGGCGCCCGGAGCACCGTGCCGGGCGCGTGCGGGACGACGATCGCCAGCGAGACCACGACGGCGACGCAGTAGACCACGAGGAAGCTCACGCCGAGCACGCCGACGTACGCGGCGAGGTGTGTGAACGGGCCCTGCGACTGGGACAGACCGACGCGTCCCCAGGCGAACCCCTCGTACGGCCAGCTCCCGGAGAACCACTCGCGTCCGGTCCAGAGTCCGGCGACGACGGCCGGGAGGCCCCACACCCGCCAGGCGGTCGCGGGCAGCACGCGGGCGACCCAGCGGTACGCGAGGGCGATCGCCACGCTGCCGAGGGCGAAGTACGCGGCCTCGACGAGTGCGAGCGCGAGCCACGGGACCGGCCCGAGGTACCGGCCCGCCCACGAGATCGCCGGCAGCCAGAAGGCCGCACCGGCGACGTAGCCGAGCCAGGCGGCCCGTCGGGCGCGCTGGCCCATCGACGCGAGGAGCATGCACGCCGTGGCCGGGTAGGCGAGGAACCACCAGCCCGGAGACGGGAAGGCGAGCGCGAACAGCAGTCCGCCGACGACGGCGAGCGGGAAGGCGGTCCGCAGTGGCAGTGCCGCGAACTCGGCGGCCCGCACCGGGTCCGGCCGACCGACCTGCGGGCGCACCGCCGCCTCGAGGACCGCCACTGTTCCTCCCGTCAGACCGTCGCGTAGGCGACGATGCCGCGGCGGACCGCGTCCGTCGCTCGTCGGGCGGTCTGGGCGAGGTCGTCGTCGCCGGCGTTCCGGACCTGGTCGAGCAGGTCGATGACCTGCTTCGACCAGCGGACGAAGTCGCCGGCGGGCATGTCGAGCGTGCGCAGGACGTCGTCGAGCGCCGAGCCGGACGCCCAGCGGAACATGCCCACCGACATGGCCGGGGTCGGCGGCTGCGACCCCGCGAGCCGGGCGTCGCGTTCGATGTCGTCGAGGCGGGCCCAGATCGTCAGGGTCTCGTCGAGGGCCGGCCGGAACGCCCCGCGCGGCAGGGCGTGCTCGGTGCCGGGCGCGTCCTCGCGGCGGGGCTGGTAGACGATCGTGGCGGCCATCGCGGCGAGCTGCGCGGGGGTGAGGTCCTTCCAGACCCCGGCCTCGAGGCACTCCGCGACGAGCAGGTCGCGCTCCCCGTAGATGCGCTGCAGGCGCCGACCGCCCGCGGCGACCGTCGCCTCGTCGTCGCCGGTGACGACGAGGTACCCGAGCTGCAGGAGCACGTCGGTGACGCGGTCGAACGTCGTCGCGACCGCACCGGTGCGCGACCGGATCTGCTGCACGAGCTTGTCGTGCCCGCGCTTGAGCTTGTACCAGCGCTCGGCCCAGCGGGCGTGCGCCTCCCGGTCGGGGCAGGCGTGGCAGGGGTGCCGCTGCATCTGCCGACGGACGTCCGTGATCGCGGCCTGGCGCTCCTGGCGGGCGCCGTGCGAGGCCTCGCGACCGCCGGGCACGTTCGTGCGCTCGAGGTCGGACAGGCGGCGACGGAGGGCGGCGTACTCGGTGAAGTCGCCGAGGTGGCACTCCATCGCCCGCTGGTACCCGTCGAGCGACTCCTGCTGCGAACGGACCTTCCGCGCCAGGTCGACGACGGAGCGGTCCGCCTGGAACTGCGCGAACGACGTCTCGAGGACCTCGCGCGTGCGCTGGCGGCCGAACTGCTCGATGAGGTTCACGGCCATGTTGTACGTCGGCTTGAACGACGAGTTGAGCGGGTAGGTGCGGCGGCTCGCGAGCGAGGCGACGGCCTGCGGGTCGAGCCCGTCGGACCACTGGATGACCGAGTGCCCCTCGACGTCGATCCCGCGACGACCGGCGCGACCCGTGAGCTGCGTGTACTCCCCCGGCGTGATCGGGACCCGGGCCTCGCCGTTGAACTTCTCGAGCTTCTCGAGCACGACGGTGCGCGCCGGCATGTTGACGCCGAGCGCCAGGGTCTCGGTGGCGAAGACGACCTTGAGGAGCTTGCGGCGGAAGAGGTCCTCGACGACCTCCTTGAACGCCGGCAGGAGGCCGGCGTGGTGGGCGGCGACCCCGCGCTCGAGACCCTCGAGCCACTCCCAGTAGCCGAGCACGGCGAGGTCCTCGTCGAGCAGCGTGCGGCAGTGGTACTCGGCGGTCTCGCGGATCTCGTTGCGCTCGTCGGCCGTGGTCAG
This sequence comes from Curtobacterium sp. NPDC089185, assembly GCF_040685235.1. Classification (NCBI taxonomy): domain Bacteria; kingdom Bacillati; phylum Actinomycetota; class Actinomycetes; order Micrococcales; family Microbacteriaceae; genus Curtobacterium; species Curtobacterium sp. NPDC089185. The sequence goes on from NZ_JBFBHK010000007.1 coordinate 156,237, forward strand.
CGAGATGCCGGAGCGGAGCACCTGGCGGACGCCCTGGTCGCAGCCGTTGCGGCTGAACACGAAGAAGATCGCGGGCAGCAGCATGCGCTCGTCGAGCACCTTCGCGATCTGCTCGCGGTACATCTTCTCGGTGCGCGGTCCCCGGCGCTCCGGGTAGCCACCGCGACCACGACGGCCACGGTGTCCGCCGCCGTTCCGCTCGCTCCGGGCACCGCCGCCGACGAGCCGCAGGAGCTCCGGGTTGACGCGGTTCGTCGCTGCCGCCCCGCTGGAGTCGAACAGGTCGACCATCTTGGTGCCGACGAGCACGTGCTGCTCGAGCGGCACCGGACGGTCCTCGGACACGATGACGTCGGTGTCGCCGCGGACGGTCTGCAGCCAGTCGCCGAACTCCTCGGCGTTCGACACGGTCGCGCTGAGCGACACGAGCCGGACCTCGGTCGGCAGGTGCAGGATGACCTCTTCCCACACGGCCCCGCGGAACCGGTCGGCCAGGTAGTGCACCTCGTCGAGCACGACCCAGGCCAGGTCGTCGAGCAGCTCCGAGTCCGCGTAGATCATGTTGCGGAGCACCTCGGTCGTCATCACGACGACGCGGGCGCGCGGGTTGACGTTCGTGTCACCGGTCAGCAGGCCCACCTCGGACTCGCCGTACTCGGCGACGAGCTCGGCGTACTTCTGGTTGCTCAACGCCTTCATCGGCGTCGTGTAGAACACCTTCGCCGTGGGCTGGCGCATCGCGAGCCAGATCGCGAACTCGGCGACGATCGTCTTGCCGGCACCGGTCGGAGCGGCGACCAGGACGCTGCGGCCCTGGTCGAGCGCGTCGCACGCGGCGATCTGGAACGGGTCGAGGTCGAAGCGCAGGTCGGTCCGGAAGAGCTCGAGGTTCCGCGAGCGGTTGCGGACCTTCGCCGCCTGGAAGCGCTCCGCGGGGCTGAGGCCGGTCGTCATGAGATCCCGTACTCCTCGTCGAGCTTCGCCTGCTTCTTCGCGAGCCGGCGGTCGTGGAACCACGTGATGATGCACGCGGCGACGTAGAGCACCGTCATCGGCACCGCCAGCAGGAACATCGAGATGACGTCCGCCGACGGGGTCACGATGGCGCAGAACACCAGGATGCACAGGATCGCCACGCGCCAGCTCTTGATGATCGAGCTGGCGGAGAGCACGCCGACGAAGTTCAGCAGCACCAGGAACACCGGCAGGACGAACGCGATCCCGACCGCGACGATGAGCTTGATGACGAAGTCGTAGTACGCCTTCGCGTCGACGATCGAGGTGTCCTGGCTGGACACGAAGCTGCCGAGGATCCCGACGATGTGCGGCAGGACGTACCAGCCGAACCAGCAGCCGGCGAAGAACAGCGGGATCGCGGTGCCGAGGAATCCGAAGACGTACTGCTTCTCGCGACGGACGAGCGCCGGCACGATGAAGGCCCAGACCTGGTACAGCCAGACCGGGCTCGCGATGACGACACCGATGGTGATGGCGATCTGCAGGCGCAGGTCGAACGCCCCGGTGATCATCGGGAAGTTCAGCTCGGCGGTGTGCCCGCCGACCTCGGCCAGCTGCGTGACCGGCGCGCGCAGTGCGTCGAGCACGAACGGCGTGAGGAACCAACCGCCGATCGCGCACACGACGACCGCGAGGACGGCCTTGAACAGGCGGTTGCGCAGCTCGATGAGGTGCTGCCCGAGCGACATGCGGCCCTCGGTGTCCTTCTTCGGACGACCGGGCCGCTCCGCTCGCCCGCTCGCGGTCGTCGAAGCCATGGACCGATCCTACGGGACCGGCACCGACAGACTCACCGCGGTGGACGGACGCACAGCCCGTGTCCGGACTGGAGGCGCGGGGCGAGCCCGACCCGCGCCTCCCGTCCGCCGTCGGGTCACCCGCAGCGACGCGGACGGCGACGCGGAGGGCGCTGGACCCGGTGGCGGGAGCCGCCTCACTCGGCGGCGAGAGCCGCCTCGGCGAAGGCCCGCACCGCGGCGCGTGCGGCCGGCGGGTCGATGACGACGGCTCGACCGGGCAGGCCCGCGACCAGGCGCACCACCCCGTCGAAGCCGTTCGACGCGGCGAGGCGGATGCGCACGCGGCCGTCGGCGTCCTCGGCGTCGGCCGTGTCGGCGAGGTAGTCGGCCACGAGCGGCAGCGACGAGCAGTCGAGCTCGACCGTGACGATGACGTCACCGCCGGACTGCTGGAACAGGGTGTCCGGGAGCACGACGTCGTCGATCGTCTTCTCGGCGGCCCGCTCGTCCACGCGCACGTTCGACATGCGGTCGAGTCGGAACGTCCGGAGTGCCTGCCGGTCCAGGTCCCACGCACGCAGGTACCAGTCGGTGTCGATCGACTCGACGCGCAGCGGGTCGACCCGTCGGGTCCCGCCCTGCGTGCGGGGGCCGACGTACTCGAACGCCAGCCCGCGGCCGCCCGCGACGGCGCTGCGGATCGTGGTGAGCGCGGCGTCGTGGAGGTCCTGGCCGACGGCCACGTTCGACGCGGCACCGCCGGCGCCGCGGGAGAGCTTCGCCATCAGCGCCCGGATCGCGTCGCGGTCGGCGGCCTCCGGCAGGGCGGACAGGTACTGCAGGCCGGCGATGAGCGCCGAGGCCTCGCGCGCGGAGAGCCGCGGGGAGTCGTCGATCGCCACCAGGTTCGTCAGCACGATCATGTCGTTCTGCTCGAAGTCGTCCCAGGCGATGTCGAAGAGGTCGCCGTGCTGGTACTGCATCGTCTCGCCGGGTACGCCGGACACCGCGATGAGCTCCACCGCGCGACGGATCCGCTGCTCCGGCACGCCGAAGTGCCGGGCCGCCTCGGCGACCGAGACGCGCTCGTGGTCGATGAGGTACGGCACCAGCACGAGCAGGAAGGCGAGCTTGTCCTGCGCCTGCAGGGGTTGCTGCTCAGCCACGTGCGCCTCCGGTCCGCTCGGTGCCCGCCGCGGCGGTGTCGTCGCCGGTGTGGTCCGCGTGGTCGGCGACGAGCCCGCGCAGCCGGGCGACGACCCGGTCGCGCAGGGCGGCCGGCTCGAGCACGCGGACCTCCGGCCCGAACGCCGCGAGCTCCTCGGCGAGGATCTGCGGGTCGACGTGGTGCAGGACGAGGACCCCGTCGGAGTCGACCTCGGTGCCGCGACGCCGCTGCAGCCGTCGTTCGGCGTCCGAGCCCGGGACGACGGCGATCCGCGCGGAGCGCTCGGACCAGACCCGGTCGAGCTCGGCCAGCGCACGCTCCCCCGCGCCCGCCGGCGCCGGGTGCCGGCCGGCCTCGTACGCCGAGACCGGTCCGACGATCCGGGACAGCAGGTAGTTCTTCGTGCCGCCGGTGGCGAACTCGTGCGCCGCGAGCATCCAGCGACCGCCGTGCTGCACGAGGGCCAGCGGGGCGAGCTCCCGGCGACGCGGCTCGTGCTCACCCGGGGTGATGTAGTCGAAGCGCACCGCTGCGGCGCGGTCGAGCGCCGAGCGCAGCGGCTCGAACGCGGCGTCGCGCGCCCGGAGCCGCGGCGCGTAGGCGGCGATGTCGGTGGGGTGCGTCGCGGTCGTCGCGTCGCCCTCGTCGGCGCCGGCCGAGCGCACCTTGAGCAGTGCGCGGCGGGAGTCCGTGGACAGCGCGCCCTCGCGCCAGGCCATCGCGGCGAGGGACAGCAGGGCGGACTCGTCCGGCGTGAAGCGGACGTCGAGCGGCAGGTCGTACTCGCCCTTCGGGATGCGGTAGCGCAGCGTCTGGTTGTTGCCGGCGGCGCCCGGGGTCTCGATCGTCTCGAGCGGGATGCCGAGCTCTCGGACGTCGTCCTTGTCGCGCTCGAACTGCCGCTCCAGCGAGGCGTTGTCGCCACCGGCGGTCCAGCGCTGGCGGTAGCCCTGGACGTTGGCCAGGATCTCCGCCTTGGTCAGCCCCGACTCCGTCGAGAGCAGCGCGAGCACGAGGCTGAAGAGCCGCTCCTCGGCGGGCACGCGGGGGGCTCGGGTCGCTGGCACGAGCCGATCCTACGGCAGCGCGGGTGCACCGGAGTGCACCCGCGCCGCGGTCGGTGGACGGTCCGACAGGCCTCAGGCGGGCATCTTCCCGAGCACGTCGATGACGTACGCGGTGGCCTGGCCCTCCTGGTGCACGATCGCCAGGACCTGGTCGCCGACGCGGTGTCCGAGGAGGGCGTCGCGGACGCCGTCGATGACCTGGCCCTTCGCCAGCGGGATGGTCTGGGCGCCCGAGCCGTCGGTCCAGCTCGACCCGACGACCGACGAGTCGCCGGTGCTGCCGGCCCAGGAGACGGCCGTGTACTTGACGACCGCGGTGTCCTTCGCGGTGAGCTCGGCGCCCGACCCCTTGCGGAGCAGGTGCAGTGCGTCGTCCTTCGGCGCGCTCCAGGACGGGATCGTGATGCCGGGGGCACCGGACGGCGCGAGGACGACGGCGGGCATGCGGTCACCGGCGAGCTGCGGCGTCCCGGTCGCGCGGGCGTCGAAGGCGCGACGGACGTCGACGATCGCGACGACCGCGTCCTCCTCCTTGCCCGACGGAGCGCTGGCGGACGCGCCACCGCTGAGCGCGCTCTTCGGCAGCGCCACGGCGAGCCGGTCGCCCACGTGCGCGCACTCGAGCGCGGTGCCGAGCGGGCCGTAGTTCTCGGCACCCGCGGTGATCGGGGCGGTCTGACCGGAGTAGCCGCTGGTCTGCGCGACCTGGCCCGTCGCGCCGTCGACGAGGGTGTACTCGATGAGGGCGGGGGTGCCGTCCTCGATCTCCCGGCCGTCGCCCGAGCGCAGCACCGAGACCTGCGTGCCCTTCGTGGTGAGCCCGGACGGGACCGTGACCTTCGGCTCCTTCCCGAACGCGCCGGTCGCCGTGACGGCTTCCGAGGCGGCACCGGGGGCCGCGCAGGCGGACGGCGTCGAGCCGGCACCGCTGGACGCGCACGCGGTCAGCGACGCGACGAGGCCGATGGTGACCAGGAGTGCGGGGATGGTGCGCACGGACCCTCTTTCCGTTCGGTGCAGGACGGGCATGCGTAGCCTAGCGGTCGCCGTCGGGGGCGTCGTCCGGCCCGGAGCCGGCCTCGGAGTCGGCCGCGGACCCGGCCTCGGCAGCGGCGACGCGTCGCGCCTGCGCCGCGGCCTGGCGGGCGACCTTGCGGAGCTTCTTGTCGCTCGCCGACCGCTCGCCCACGGCGCCGGGCGTCCACGCCTCGACGTCCTCGTCGGAGAACTCCGCCTTGCCTGCGCGACGCTTCAGGTTCGGCAGGACGACACCGTCCGCCAGTCGACGTGCGGTGACCAGGAAACCGGTGTGCCCGACCATGCGGTGGTCCGGACGGACCGCGAGCCCCTCGACGTGCCAGGTCCGCACGAGCGTCTCGCTCGACTGCGGGTCGGTGAAGCGGCCGGTGTCGCGGAGCGCCTCGGCCGTGCGGGAGAGCTGCGTCACGGTGGCGACGTAGCAGACGATCAGGCCGCCGGGCACGAGGGCGTCGGCAGCGGCGTCGACGCACTCCCACGGGGCGAGCATGTCGAGGACCACGCGGTCGACGCTCTGCGGCTCGGTCGCGCCGGGGAGCTCCTCGACGAGGTCGCCGACGGTCACCGACCAGTTGTCCGGCACGGCGCCGAGGAAGGTGCCGACGTTGCCGCGGGCGATGGCGGCGAACTCCTCGCGGCGCTCGAAGGACTGCAGCCGGCCGGTGGGGCCGATGGCGCGAAGCAGGAAGAGCGAGAGCGCGCCCGACCCGACGCCGGCCTCGACGACGCGGGCGCCGGGGAAGACGTCGGCGAACGCGACGATCTGGGCGGCGTCCTTCGGGTAGACGATCGCCGCACCGCGGGGCATCGACATGACGTAGTCGTTGAGGAGCGGCCGGAGCGCGAGGTACTCGTCGCCCGTGCTCGCGCGGATCACCGAACCGTCGGGCTGCCCGATGACGTCGTCGTGCCGGAGCACGCCGCGGTGCGTGTGGTACTCCCCCGCGGTCTCCAGGGACAGCGTCGTGAGCTTGCCCTTCGGACCGGTGAGCTGCACGCGGTCGCCGGCCCGGAACGGCCCGCGGGGTGGGGTGTGCGGGGCACCGCCAGCGGTGTGCGGCAGCGCGGCGGTGCCGTCCGTGCCGTCGGTGCCGGTCGGGGACTGTGCGTCGGTCATCGGTTCGCCGTCTCGGTGCGGGCCGCGAGGGCCGGGGTGGTCAGCTCGACCAGGCGGTCGACGTCGACGTCGGCCAGGGTCGTCAGGTGGACGTCGCCGCCCGCGATCTCGGACAGCGGCACGATGTGCTCGACCGCGACGGTCACCGCGCCGGACGCGACGGCCGAGGCGACGCCGGTCGCGGAGTCCTCGATGGCGACGCAGGCGGTGGGGTCGACGCCGAGCTGCGCCGCGGCGGACAGGTAGGCGTCCGGGTGCGGCTTCGGGCGGTCGACGTCGTCACCGGCGACGACCACGCGGAAGCCGCTGGCGCCGAGCGCGTCGGCGGCGACGAGGGCCATCTTCCGACGCGACATCGTGACGAGGGCCGTCGGGATGCCGCGGTCGTGCAGCTCCTCGAGCAGTTCGCGGGCACCGGGCCGCCACGGCAGCTCGGCCGCCTGCAGGCGCTCCATCACGTAGTCGGTCATCCACTGGACGATCTCCTCGACCTCCATGTCGACACCGCGGTCGCGCAGGATCTCGCCCGAGCGCTCGAGGCCGCTGCCCACCAGCGACAGGCCGTCCTCGTGGGTCCAGACGGCGCCGTGGCGAGCGGTCAGCTCGACCTGGGACTGCTGCCAGATCGGCTCGGTGTCGATGATCGTGCCGTCCATGTCCCACAGCACGGCTGCGGGGAGGACGCGTTCGGGGTGCTGGGCGGTCACGGGCGACGAGTCTACCGGGGCGCGCGTTCCGCTCCGGGCGGACGGGGCGGTGCCGACGCCGACCCGAGGCCTATCCTGGGTGATCGACCCTGTCCGGCCGCGCGCGGCGTCGCGTGCGCCCCGCTCCACCACCAGGAGGCCCCTCCGTGCCACAGCACTCCCCCTTCAGCGACGGCCGCCTGCTCGTCGTCGCGTTCGAGGGCTGGAACGACGCCGGCGACGCGGCCAGCGGCCTCGCGCGCCGCATCGTCGACGCGCTGGAGCTCGACGAGCTGCGCGAGATCGACGGCGAGCGGTACGTCGACTACCAGTTCAACCGGCCGAACGTCGGGACGGCCGAGGACGGCTCCCGCGGCATCCAGTGGCCCCGCATCGTGCTCTACGGCCCCGGCGCCGAGGGCCGTCCCGTGATCGGCGCCACCGGCTCGGAGTCCGAGCGCGACGTGTTCGTGCTCGTCGGCCCGGAGCCGTCGCGCACCTGGCGCGGCTTCTGCGCCGAGGTGGTCGACCTCGCCGACGTCCACTCGATCGACGCGGTCGTGTTCGTTGGCGCGATGCTCGCCGACGTGCCGCACACCCGGCCCATCTCGGTCTTCGTGTCCAGCGAGAACGCCGGGGTCCGCTCGGCGTTCGACGTCGACCGGTCGACGTACGAGGGACCGACCGGCATCCTCGGCGTGCTGTCCGACGCGATGGACACCGCCGGGCTGACCACGCTGTCGCTCTGGGCCTCGGTGCCGCACTACGTGCACAACTCGCCGTCGCCGAAGGCCACCCTGTCGCTGCTCGACAAGCTCGAGGAACTCGCCGACGTCACGGTGCCGCGCGGCACCCTGCTCGACGAGGCGACCGAGTGGGAGGAGGGCATCGACGCCCTCGCCGCCGACGACGAGGACATGGCGAGCTACATCGGGCAGCTCGAGCAGGCGCGCGACACGGTCGACTCCCCCGAGGCCTCCGGCGACGCGATCGCCCAGGAGTTCGAGCAGTACCTCCGCCGTCGTGAGCGCAAGGACGGCAAGGACGGCGGCACCGCCGGTGGCGAGGGCCCGTGGCGGCCCCCGCAGCCGCCGCAGCAGTAGTCCCGAGCGCGGAGACGGGAGGCGCGGTGCCAGCTGGCACCGCGCCTCCCGTCCGTCACGGCTCGGCTTCAGCCCAGGCGGATGCCGAGCACGGCGTCGACGAGGTCGACGAGCTCCGGTGTCGCGCGCGTCCCCGCCGCGATGGCCGTGTCGACGGCCGCGACCGCTCCCGGCGTGTCCAGGTCGTCGGCGACCCGGGCACGGATCCGGGCGATGGCCTCGTCCGCGTCGTCGACGTGCCCCTCGCGCGCACCGGTCGCCCACTCGTCCCACGACGCCAGGCGGGTCGACGCGCTCGACAGCTCGCCGTCGAACCACTCCCAGTCGTCCGAGTACTTGTGCGACAGCAGCGCGAGCCGGATCGCCCGCGGGTCCGCACCGTCGTCCAGCAGTCCGCGCACGGTGACGAGGTTCCCGAGCGACTTCGAGATCTTCGACCCCTGGTACGCGATCATCCCGGTGTGCACGAAGGCGTTGGCGAGCGGCTGGTGCGCCAGCGCGGCGGCGTGCCCGGCGCTCATCTCGTGGTGCGGGAAGACGAGGTCGCTGCCGCCGCCCTGCGCGCTGATCGGCAGGCCGAGCTTGTCGCCCGCGATCACGCTGCACTCGATGTGCCAGCCGGGTCGGCCGGGGCCCAGTTCGGTGTCCCAGCTCGGCTCCCCGGCGCGCTCGGCACGCCAGAGCAGCGGGTCGAGCGGGTCGCGCTTGCCGGCGCGGTCCGGGTCCCCGCCGCGCTCGGCCGACAGCGCGAGCATGGTCTCGCGGTCCAGGCGGCTCTCGTCGCCGAGCGTCCACGCCTCGGTGGGGCGGTTCACGTCGAAGTAGACGTCGTCGCCCTCGGAGTCCTCGGTCGGCACGTCGTAGGCGTAGCCCGTCTCCTGCAGGTACGCGACCGCCTCGGCGATCCGCTCGACCTCGTCCGTCACGGCCACGAAGTCGTCCGGCGGCAGGACGCGGAGCGCCTCCATGTCGCGGCGGAACAGGTCGATCTGCGAGGCCGCGAGCTCGCGCCAGTCGACGCCGTCGCGCGTCGCCCGCTCGAGCAGCGGGTCGTCGACGTCCGTCGTGTTCTGCGCGTACGCGACCTCGAGCCCGGCGTCGCGCCAGGCCCGGCCGAGCGTGTCGAACGCCAGGTAGGTCGCCGCGTGCCCGAGGTGGGTGGCGTCGTAGGGCGTGATCCCGCAGACGTAGAGCGCCGCACGCTCCTCGCCCCGGGTCGGGTCGACGGGGTGCCCGGCCGCCGTGTCGTGCACGACGGGACGCGGGGCGTCCCCCGGGACATCGGGGACGGACGGGGCCTGCCAGGCCCTCACGGCTGGATCACTCCGAGCGACAACAACACGATGAGCACGATACCGAGTGCGATCCGGTAGACCACGAAGGGGAGGAAGCTGCGCTTGGCGATGTAGTTCATGAAGGCGGCGATCACGACGAACCCGACGACGAACGCGACGACCGTCGCGATGAGCGTGTCGACGAGGCCGAAGGGTGCGCCGGTGTCGCCGAGGCTGGTCGCGGCCTCGTAGAAGCCGGACAGGAACACCGCGGGGACGGCGAGCAGGAAGGCGAACCGTGCGGCCGCCGGACGGGTGTACCCGAGTGCGAGCCCCATCGACACCGTCGCGCCGGAGCGCGAGACGCCCGGCACGAGGGCGAGCATCTGCGCCACACCGATGAGCAGCCCGCTCCGGAACGTCATCTGCTCGATCGGACGGACCTTGCGGCCGACGACGTCGAGCACGCCGAGCACCACACCGAAGACGATGAGCACGATCGCGACGATCCAGAGCGACCGGAACGTCGTCTCGATCGAGTCCTTGAGCACCAGGCCGGCGATGCCGATCGGGATCGTGCCGAGGATGACCAGCCAGCCGAGGCGGACGTCCGGGTCGCCCTTCGGCACGTCGCGCCGGAACACCGACCGGAACCACCGCCCGACGATGCGGGTGATGTCCTTCCAGAAGTAGATGAGCACGGCGGTCTCGGTGCCGAGCTGCGTCACCGCGGTGAACGCCGCACCCGGGTCCTCGGCATCGGGCAGGAACAGCCCGACGATGCGCAGGTGGGCGCTGGAGGACACGGGCAGGAACTCGGTGAGTCCCTGCACGAAGCCGAGGAAGATCGCCTCGAGGATGTGCATCGTGCGGGCCTTTCAGGGGTCAGCAGGCAGGACGGTGCCGCGCAGGCGACCCGGCAATGTATCAGTACGTCGCGAGCAGGTCCCCGAGGACGCGCCGCCCGAAGGCCAGCGAGTCCAGCGGCACCCGCTCGTCGACACCGTGGAACATCGCGGGGAAGTCGATGCCTGCGGGCAGCTGCAGCGGGACGAACCCGTACCCGGCGATGCCGAGCGTCGACAGGGCCTTGTTGTCGGTGCCGCCGGAAAGCAGGTACGGCAACACCGGCGCGCCCGGGTCGTGCCGACCGAGGACGTCGCGCACGGCGTCGACGAGCGGGCCGCCGAAGTCCTGCTCGAGGCCGACGTCGCGGAAGGACGTGACGACCTCGACCTCGTCGCCCGCCAGTTCGCGGACACGCGCGAGCACGGCGTCCTCGTCGCCCGGGAGGCACCGGATGTCGACGAGCGCCTCGGCCGTGTCCGGGATGACGTTGTGCTTGTACCCGGCGGTGAGCACCGTCGGGTTCGACGTCGTGTGCAGGGCGGCGTGGATGAACCGCGACGCCGAACCCGTGGCCAGGGCGACCTCGTCCGGGCCGGTCGTCTGCGGGTCGACCCCGAGGAACCGGGCGACCTCGGCGACCATCGCCTCGGTCGTGGCCGACAGCCGGACCGGCCACTCCTCGCTGCCGATGCGCGCGACGGCGGCCGCGACCTTCGTGACGGCGTTGTCCCGGATGACGTGCGAGCCGTGCGCGGCCGTGCCCCGGGCGACGAGCTTCACCCACATCAGTGCCTTCTCGCCGGTCTGCAGCAGGTACGCGCGCCGGTCCCCGAGCGTGATCGAGTAGCCGCCCACCTCGCTGATGGCGGCCGTGGCGCCCGCGAAGACCTCCGGGTGCCGGTCGACGACGTGGTGCGAACCGAGCACGCCGCCCGCCTCCTCGTCGGCGAAGTAGGCGATGACGAGGTCCCGCTCGGGCGCACCCTGGCGCTCGATGACGTCCGACAGCGACGTCAGCATCATCGCGTCCATGTTCTTCATGTCGACGGCACCGCGGCCCCACAGCATGCCGTCGCGGACGACCCCGCCGAAGGGGTCGACCGACCAGTTCGTCGGGTCCGCCGGGACGACGTCGAGGTGTCCGTGCACGACGAGCGCCGGCTTGTCGCGGTCGCGACCCGGCACGCGGGCGACGACGCTCACGCGGTCCGGCTCCGACTCGAACAGCTGCGGCTCGAGGCCGAGGTCGCGCAGCGCCGCCTCGACGTAGTGCGCCGCCTCCGTCTCGCCGCGGGACTTCCCCTCGCCCCAGTTCGTCGTGTCGATGCGGATGAGGTCCCGCGCGATGGCTGCGGTGGCCTCGAGGTCCGGCTGGGCGTCGCTCATGCCCCGAGGCTACCGGGCACCCCGCGCCGGACCGCCCCGATCCGCGGCGACGTGCGGGACTCGCCCGGGATGCACGGCCGTGTGCAGCGGGCCTCCGGACCCGTGCTAGTGTCTTCTCTCGGCAGGAACGCCGGGGAAACAGCCCGGAACGACGGCCGAACAAGTGAAGAACACCTGTCCGGGTGGCGGAAATGGTAGACGCGCTAGCTTGAGGTGCTAGTGCCCGTATTAGGGCGTGGGGGTTCAAGTCCCCCCTCGGACACAAGAAGATGCGGTGCCCCCTGGCCTTTCGGCCCGGGGGCACTTCTCGTTGGTGCTTCCCCGGCGAGCATCGCCATCGCTTCGCTCAGGGCGACGAAGGCGGACGGGAGGCGCGGGGCGGGCTCGTACCGCGCCTCCCGACCAGCTGATGGGTCACCGGAGCTCCGTCAGCGACGCCGCAGGCGACGCACCAGCAGGACGACACCGCCGAGCGCCGCGAGCCAACCCCAGTTGGCGACCACCGGGTCGAGCAGCTGGTGCCGCCGGTCGCGGCGCGACGAGCCGGACCGCGAGGCCACCGGCCGGTTGCCGATCTCCGCCCGTACGCCGGTCTCGTGCACGACGCGGTCCGGACGGCCGCGCAGCGCGTCCGTCACCCGGTGCGTGGCGACGTCGATCCGGTCGCCGAGGACGAGGAGCATCCAGTGCGCCAGTCGTCCCTCGCTGAACCGGCGGTAGGCGTACCGCTTCACGACGCCGGCGAGCCCGGACAGCGGCTGCGCCGTCCCGAACACCGGCGTGACGTGGGCGTGCTCGATCGACCGTTCGCGGCCCTCGGCGCCGGGCTGCTGCTCCGGCACGTCCCAGTGCGCACCGGACGCGAAGCCGACCTCGCGGGACAGCTTGGGGACCGACGGGCGGTCGGCGGGGTCGAGGTCGCTCCCCCACCCGGGGATGCGCGCGCGGAGCTCCGCCGCCGTCGGGACGCGGCGGGGCGGATCGGCGATGTACGGGGTGTGGTCGGACACGGGTGCCTCCTTCACGGCACGATCACGGTCTTGATGCAGTCGTCGAGCTTCGACGAGAACAGGTGGTAGGCCTCGTCGATGTGTTCGAGGGGGATCCGGTGGGTGACGATGTCGCTCGGGCGGAAGTGGCCCGCCTGGATGTGCTCGAGCAGCCGTGGCCACTGGCGCTTCACCGGTGCCTGGTTCGTGTTGATGGTCAGGCCCTTGTTCATCGCGTCGCCGAACTTGACCGCGCTCGGGATCGGGCCGTACGCACCGACGGCGGACACCGTCCCGCCCTTGCGCACACCGTCGATCGCCCAGTTGAGCGCCGTCGGTGACCCGCCCTGCAGCTTGAGCTTCGACGCCGTGACCTGCTGGGTGAAGTTCCCGTCCGCCTCGGCACCGACCGCGTCGATCACGCTGTCCGCCCCGAGGAAGTCGGTCTGCTGCTTCATCTCGAGCACCACGTCGTCGACCTCGGCGAAGTTGATCGTCTCGGCGTGCGCGAAGGTCCGCGCCTTCTCGAGCCGGTACTCCAGCTGGTCGACCACGATCACGCGGCCCGCTCCCATGAACCACGCGGAGCGGGCAGCGAAGAGCCCCACGGGTCCGGCGCCGAGCACGACCACCGTGTCGCCCTCGTGGATCGAGGCGAGCTGCGCCCCGAAGTACCCGGTGCTCAGGGCGTCGGTCATGAGGAGCGCGTCCTCGGCGTCCAGCCACTCGGGGACGACCGACGGACCGACGTCCGCGAAGGGGACACGAACCCGCTCTGCCTGTCCGCCGTCGTAGCCGCCGGTGGTGTGGGAGTAGCCGTAGATGCCGCCGACCGCGGTGGCGTTCGGGTTCACGTTGTGGCAGTTCGAGAACAGCCCCCGCGCACAGAACCAGCACGATCCGCAGTACACGTTGAAGGGGACCATCACGCGGTCCCCCACCGTCAGGCTGCTCACCGACGAGCCGACCTCCTCGACCACACCGATGAACTCGTGCCCGAAGGTGTGTCCGACGCGGGTGTCCGGCATCATGCCGTGGTACAGGTGCAGGTCGGACCCGCAGATCGCGGCCCGCTCCACCCGGACGACGGCGTCGTTCGGGTGCTCGATCCGGGGGTCCGGCTTCTCCTCGACGCGGACCCGGTAGGGCCCGCGGTAGGTCATGGCGCGCATGGGCGCTCCTCTCGCTCGTGCTGCCCACGCTGACCGCGGGGACGTGCAAGGAGGCCCAGGACCGCGTGATCTGTGCAGTCACACCACACGACGGACGGGAGGCGCGGTGCCTTCTCGAACCAGGAGTGCTCGGTCTCGCCCGCGGGGACGGGGAACTTTGGCATGTAGTTGGCGGCGGTGTCGAACTCGACGTCGCACCGCTCC